>NZ_JASJXO010000015.1:0-71593 GCF_035018625.1 Subtercola sp. RTI3
AGATGTGTATAAGAGACAGTGTAAAGGCCGTCGTCATTGTGTTCGCCACTGCCGTCGTCAGCACCGTCGTGTCCTTTCGTCAGGGCCCGAACTGGGCCGCTGAGTCAAGACTCCGCCGATACCGGCCACCGCACATCCGCCACCGGGCGCGACCCGACTACTCCCCCGGGAGCACGATCGCCAGCCAGCCCACAAACCCGCTCAGCGCCACCCCGGCCGCACGAGCCCGGCCTCGTATGCGGCCACCACCAGCTGCGCCCGGTCGCGTGCGGCGAGCTTCGACATCGTTCGGGAGACGTGCGTCTTCACCGTGAGCGGGCTGAGAAACAGTCGCCCGGCGATCTCGGCGTTCGTGAGCCCCTCGCCGACCAGCGCCAGCACTTCGCGTTCGCGATCGGTGAGCGAGTCGAGCTGCGGCACCTGTGAGCCGTCTCTGAGCCCCGCCGCGACCCGCTCGAGCAGCCGGCGCGTCACGCTCGGCGACAGCAGCGCATCCCCCGCCGCCACCACCCGCACCGCGCGGATGAGTTCGACGGGCTCGGTGTCTTTCACGAGGAATCCGCTGGCACCGGCGCGAATGGCCCGCCCGACATACTCGTCGAGCTCGAATGTCGTGACGATGATGATGTGCGTCTCGGCCAGGGCAGGGTCGGCCACGATCTGCTCTGTCGCCCAGAGGCCGTCGCCGGCGGGCATCCGGATGTCCATCAGAACCACATCGGGCCGAAGCCGCGTCACCGCCTCGACCACCTCAGTGCCCGTGGCGGCCTGCCCCACGACGTCGATGTCGGCCTCGTTCTGAAGCAGCGCGCTGAAACCGGCCCGGATGAGTTGCTGGTCGTCGGCGACGACGACCCTGATCACCGGCCACTCCCCTGCTTGGGGAGAATGGCCCGCACTCGAAACCCCACCGGCCCCGCCAGCCCGCCCGCTGCGGCGTGCAGAGGCGCACCCGCCGCAGCCGCCGAATCAGACGAATCGAACGAATCTGACGAACTCGCAGACCCCGCCGCATCGACCGGCCCCACCTCGAACGTGCCGCCCAGCAGCTCGGCGCGCTCACGCATGCCGCGGATGCCGTTGCCCAGCGCACTCTCGAGCGTCGTCGTCGACGCCCCAGCAGGGGCCGCAACCCCGTTGTCTTCGATGGTCACAGAGTAGAAACCGGCCGTCTCTGCCACAGTCACGGCAACCTCCGATGCCCCGGAATGCCGCGTGGCGTTGGTGAGGCTCTCTTGCGCGATGCGGAACAGCGCGAGCTGCACCCCGGCCGATGGCGCGCTGGTGATGCGGTTGTCGAGCCGCACCCGCAGGGCTTCGGTCGATGCCCCCGCGACGAGCGACTCGAGCCGCGCCAGGTCGGCGCTCGGCAGCAGCGGTGCATCACGCTCTGAGCGGAGAAAACCGAGCACCCCGCGCACCTCGTCGAGCGCAGTCTTGCTGGTCAGTTTGATATTGGCCAGCGCCTCGGCCGCCTTCTCCGGATGCTCGTCGATGAGGTGCAGCCCCACCCCGGCCTGCACGTTGATCTGCGAGAGCGAGTGAGCCAGCACGTCGTGCAACTCCCTCGCAATACGCACGCGCTCTGCCTGGGCCGTGTCTTCGCGCCGCCGCCGCATCGCGAGCTGAAACTCGAGCACGCGTTGGCGTCGGGTTCGGATGCCCTCGCCGATCACCATCGCAACCACGAGCCCGATCGTGGTGACCACGACGCGGCCCGGGTTCCAGTCGATCGAGAACACCAGCGAACCGCCGAACGCGATCAGCCACCCGGCCGTCACGGCAAGGAACGCCCACAGCCGCGCACCGCGCGCAATCGCCGAGATCACGGCGAAGCCGACGGCCACGTAGGGCGCGCCGGAGGCGGAGGGCAGCAGGAGGTCGGCGCAGGCCGCAGCGGCGACGATCGCCACCACAGGGCCAGGAAATCGGCGGGCGAACAGTAGCGCGCCAGGCCCGATCAGTGCGAGAACGAGGGTGAGGAGCCCGAGCGGGTCGTGCCGGTGAACGCCCGAGAGCACGGCGACCGGTACCTGCACCAGAAAAGAGAAGAACACCGGCAGCAGCACGAAGAGCAGGGTCGGCGGCCCAGCGTGGCCGCCGAAGCGCGATGCCTGTCGGTCGAACTCGGCTCCGCCTGGTGCGCCGCGCTGCGGGTTGGTGCGTGCCATAGTACCGATCGTATCGAGGGGGGCCGCGTGCGGCATCCGGCGGGCGCTAGCCGAACAGGTTGACGGGGTTCACGATGTCGGCGTAGACGAGCAGGGCGCTCACGCCGCCGAGAAAGATCACCACCACGAAGGTGAGCGGCATGAGCTTGGCGGTGTCGACAGGACCGGGGTCGCGGCGCTTGAACAGTTTCGCCACGCGGCGGCGCAGGCCCTCCCAGAGAGCCCCGGCGATGTGGCCGCCGTCGAGCGGCATGAGCGGCACCAGGTTGATGACGAACAGGCCGATGTTCACCGAGCCGAGAAGCCCGATGAGCGTGGCCACCTTGCTCGCCAGCGGAATGTCGATGGTGGCGATCTCGCCGGCGACCCGGCCGACACCCACCACGCTGATGGGCCCGTTGACGTCGCGCGTGCCGCCGCCGAACGCGGCGTCGGCCACGCCCACGAGACGGGCGGGCAGGTTGATGATGGTGTTCGCAACG
Source organism: Subtercola sp. RTI3 (assembly GCF_035018625.1). NCBI lineage: Bacteria > Bacillati > Actinomycetota > Actinomycetes > Micrococcales > Microbacteriaceae > Subtercola > Subtercola sp. RTI3. The sequence continues at coordinate 2,654 of NZ_JASJXO010000015.1, forward strand.
CCCACCACGTTGGTGCCGACGAAGGGCAGCACGGCCGTCACCGGCTGGGGTACAAGCTGGGTGGCGTAGCCGATGCCCACGAAACCCACGTTCTCGGTGACCGCGGCGCCCGTCGAATCGGTCTTGACGACCGACTGGCCGTTCACGACCTCGGTGGCGTCGCGCTGGGTGAGCAGTGGTGTGATGGTGAGCGTGGTATCGGTGCCGCCGCGGTTGACGACAACGGTGAGAGGCACGTTCGACGAGGTACGAATGATCGAGGTGGCGTCATCCCACGTCGAGATCGCGGTGCCATTGATGGTCTCGATACGGTCGCCCGGCAGGATGCCCGCGGCGGCGCCGGGTGACACCGGGTCGCCCGTCTCGCAGGTCTGGCGGGTGCTGCTCGCGGGCAGCACACACGAGCTGACGCTGCCGATGGTGGTGCTCGGGCCGGCAATACCGAACCCGCAGAGCACGATGCCGAAGAACAGAATGCCGAGCAGCAGGTTCATGGTGGGGCCCCCCAGCATGATGATGAGGCGTTTGTAGACCGGCAGCCGGTAGAACGAGCGCGAATCGTCGTCGCCGACGGTGTCGAGGCTCGCCTTTCTCGCGTCTTGAATCAGCGTGTTGAAGAAGCCCGTGGTGGCGCGCCTGGCCTTGCCGCCCGCTTTCTGGGGTGGGAACATGCCGATCATCGAAATGTAGCCGCCGAACGGAATCAGCTTGAACCCGTACTCGGTCTCACCTCGCCGGCGCGAAAAGACGGTCGGCCCGAAGCCGACCATGTACTGCGTCACCTTCACCCCGAAGAGCTTGGCGGGAATGAGGTGCCCCACCTCGTGGAGGGCGATGGAGATCGCCAGACCGAGCGCGATGATGACAACGCCGACGACATAGAGCAACACGTTTTCCACGTGCACACGTTACCGCCACGATTCGGCTGGGCCCTGAGCGCGGGCTGGGCACGAGCCTGACGTTTGCCCGCAACGGGCTGAGGAGCGCGCGCCGGGCCACCGGGCAGTACAGCTAGGCGGCGGCGATCATGCGGTCGGCCTCGCGACGAGCCCAGAGTTCGGCCTCGAACAGCGCCTCGCGGGTGAGAGCACCCTCGTGCGGCTCGTGCAGCTGCACGACCCTGTCGATCGTCTCGACGATGTCGAGAAAACCGATGCGACCGGCATGGAACGCGGCGACGGCCTGCTCGTTCGCCGCGTTGAAGACCGCGGGGTAGGTTCCCCCGGCACGGCCGACCTGCTTGGCGAGTTCGACGGCCGGAAATGCCTCGTTGTCGAGCGGCTCGAAGCTCCAGGTGTGCGCCTGGCCCCAGTCGAGGGGCGCGCCGACGCCGGCAACCCGGTTCGGCCAGTCGAGCCCGAGCGAGATGGGCAGCCGCATGTCGGGCGGCGACGCCTGCGCCAGCGTCGAGCCGTCGATGAACTCGACCATCGAGTGAATGACCGACTGCGGATGCACGGTCACCGCGATGCGCGCGTACGGTACGTCGAACAGCAGGTGCGCCTCGATGATCTCGAGCCCCTTGTTCACCAGGGTTGCCGAGTTCGTGGTCACCACCAGCCCCATATCCCACGTGGGGTGGTTGAGCGCTTCGCGGGGGGTCACGTTCATGAGTGACGCCCGGCTGCGGCCGCGAAACGGCCCGCCCGATGCAGTGAGCACGAGGCGTTCGACCTCGTCGGCGGTGCCCGAGCGGAGAGCCTGTGCGATGGCCGAGTGCTCGGAATCCACCGGAACGAGTTGCCCCGGCGCCGCGATGCCCTTCACGAGCTCGCCGCCGACAATGAGGCTCTCTTTGTTCGCGAGGGCGAGGGTGCGGCCGGTCTCGAGGGCGGCCAGGGTGGGGCCGAGTCCGACGGAACCGGTGATTCCGTTCAGAACGACGTCGGCATCGACGCTTCGTACGAGCTGCTCGGCATCGACCGCACCGAGGGCGACGTCGGTGACGCCGAATTCGGCGGCCTGGGCATCCATCGCCGCACGGTTCGTACCAGCGGCCAGGCCCACCACGTCGAACCTCTCAGGGTTGGCGCGAATGACGTCGAGCGCCTGCACCCCGATCGAACCGGTTGAGCCGAGAATGATGACGCGTCGCATACCTGTCATTGTGGCACCGACGTCGTCGACGGGGTCACTGCGCCGGTGTCGTGGCGAGAATGTCGACCACGAACACGAGGGTGTCGGTGCCCTCGATGCCCGCCGCGGTCTGGCCCGCGACGCCATAGCCCTGGTCGGGCGGGATCACGGCGATGACCTGCGAGCCCACGGCCTGGCCCACGAGAGCGGCCGAGAACCCCGGGATGACCTGGGTGGTGGCGAACGTCGCCGGCTTGCTGCCCCAGCTCTGGTCGAACACGGCGCCCGTGCGCCAGATGACGCCCTGGTACTGAACCGTCACGCTGTCGCCGGTGGCGACCGTCTGGCCGGCGCCCTTCTTGAGGTCGGCGATCTGCAGGGTGGTGGGCGGGTCGGCCGCCGGGATGCTGATGGCCGGGGTGCCGTTCGCGGCCAGTGTCACTGCGGGAAACCCGGCGGGGGCGGGCTGCGCGGCACCGGTCGCCTGCGTGGGCAGGTTCGGATCGAGCGTGGCCGAAGGAGTTGCGGTGGGTGCCGGAGCGACGCTCTTCACATCGACGACGAAGACGAGCGAGTCGGTTGCGCCGACGCCGAGGTCGGTGTTTCCTGCCGCGCCATACGCGTCACCCGGCGGCACGACCGCGACCACGCGCGACCCGACCGTGGAGCACGAAACGGCCTTCACGAGCCCCGGCAGAAACTGCGACTCATCGACAGTGATGGGCAGCGGGGCGCCGCCCTCCTTGAGGGTGGTGAACAGCTCAGCGCCCGAGGTGGCGTTGAAGAGGGTGAAGTCGACGGTGGCGACCATGCCGGTTCCGGCGACGGCGCCGCTGCCGGTCGTGAGCACCGTGCGCTCGGTGATGTCGGTGGTGAGCGGCGCGGTGAACGTTGCCGTGGGGTGCTGGTCGGGTTCGCCGGTCACCGTCACGGCGGCGGAGGCCGCGCCGGGTGCGGTGAGCGAGCACGCGACCGTGGGGGCGGGTGTGGGGGCCGACGAGCCGCTGCACCCCGCGAGCACGAGAAGGGCGGCTACGGCCGCTGCGGCGGTCACGGAGAAGGTGGCGATGGTGCGCATTGATCCTCAGCTGGTCGAGTGACGTCGATCTACGGATGCCAGTCTGCCGTACGACGGTGAGTGGGTGCTGTGCCGGGCATGCTCGGCACGGGCGGCGCGGGGCGGGCATCCAAAGCCGGCTGCCGCCTAGACTGGCGCTCGTTCACCTCGGCTTCGCCCTGCCTCACTACACTCTGAGCACTTCGCCCCGATGTGCGACCCAGAACAGGATGACCGGCATGACCCTCGCCACGACAGCCCCCGGCCTTCTTCTTGCCGGTGAGCGCGCGCCAGAACCCCGCACCCTGATCGATGTGCTTCAGGCGAGTGCCAGGGCGAATCCGCAGGCGCCCGCGTTGGCCGACGCGGGCGGAACGCTCAGCTACCGCGAGCTGCTCGCCGAGATCAACCGGGCTGCGGCCAGGCTCGCCGAAGCGGGCGTGCGGCGCGGCGACCGGGTCGGAATCAGGGTGCCGTCGGGCACCCGTACCCTCTACATCGCGATTCTCGCGACGCTCGCGGTGGGCGCCGCATACGTTCCCGTCGACGCTGACGACCCCGACGAGCGGGCCGCGCTGGTGTTCGGCGAGGCGGCCGTGGTGGGTGTGATCGGGGCGGCCGGCGAGATTGCGCTGCGGCCGGGCACCGGCACGGCTGACGCTGGAATTGCCACCCCCACCCTTGGCTCGCCCACGGGCACTCTGCCGGTCGTCGGCGGGCCCACGACAGACGACGACGCGTGGATCATCTTCACCAGCGGCTCGACCGGCACCCCGAAGGGCGTCGCGGTCACGCACCGCTCGGCCGCCGCCTTCGTCGACGCTGAAGCGCGACTGTTTCTGCAGGCCGAACCCCTCGGGCCGGGCGACCGTGTGCTCGCCGGGCTCAGCGTGGCGTTCGACGCCTCGTGCGAAGAGATGTGGCTCGCGTGGGGGCACGGTGCCTGCCTGGTGCCGGCACCGCGCTCACTCGTGCGCTCGGGCGTCGACCTCGGCCCGTGGCTCATCGCGCACGGCATCACGATCGTCTCGACGGTTCCGACCCTCGCGGCGCTGTGGCCGCCCGAGTCGCTCGAACTGGTGCGCCTGCTCATCTTCGGCGGCGAGGCGTGCCCGCCCGAGCTCGCCGCCCGGCTCGCCATCGACGGCCGCGAGGTGTGGAACACGTACGGCCCCACCGAGGCGACCGTGGTGGCGTGCGGCGCCCTCCTGACGGGCGAGGCTCCGGTGCGCATCGGGCTGCCGCTGGACGGCTGGGATCTGGCGGTCGTCGACAGCAACGGGCATCCGGTGGCCGACGGCGAAGTGGGCGAGCTCATCATCGGCGGGGTGGGCCTCGCGCGCTACCTCGACCCGGCGAAAGACGCCGAGAAGTATGCCGCCATGCCCACGCTCGGCTGGGCGCGCGCCTACCGCAGCGGCGACCTGGTGCTGTTCGACCGCGCCGGCCTCGTGTTTCAGGGCCGCGCCGACGACCAGGTCAAGCTCGGCGGGCGCCGCATCGAGCTGGGCGAGGTGGAGGCCGCACTGCAGGCGCTACCCGGGGTCGCGGGGGCCGCTGCCGTTGTGCAGCAGACCACGGCCGGCAACCAGGTTCTCGTGGGGTACCTCGCGCTGACAGATGCCGCTGCGGCCCCGGTGGCCGCGAGCGCGGTGGCTCCGGATGCCCGGCCCTTCAGCCTCGCCGCCGCGAGCGCGCTGCTTCGCGAAACCCTTCCCGCCGCGCTCATCCCCCTCCTGCACGTGGTCGACACCCTTCCCACGCGCACCTCCGGCAAGGTGGACAGGGCGGCGCTCCCCTGGCCACTCCCGACCGCCGGCAGAGGGGCGGCTGCGGGCTCCGGGTCGAGCACCGGCGCAGGCACAGGCGCAGGCGGCGCACGAAGTGCGGGCGCCCGCGCCGACGCCCGCGCGAGCACGAGCACGGGCACCGGCACCGCAGGGCAGCTACCCGCCTTCTCCCCCACGGCAGCGTGGCTCGCCGAGCTCTGGTCGGGCATCCTCGGTGCTCCGGTGACCAGCCTCGATGACGACTTCTTCGCCTTCGGCGGCGGCAGCCTCACCGCCGCCCAGCTGGTGTCGGCGATTCGCGCCCGCTTCGCAGAGGCCACCGTCGCCGACATCTACGACCACCCGCGCATCGGCGCCCTCGCCGCCGAACTCGACGCCCGCGCCCCCGTCGCCCGCGCCAGCCGCGAACAGGTCGCTCCCACCCCGCCATCGACCCAGTTCCTGCAGACTCTGCTTGGCATCCCCTTACATGTCATCGTGGGGCTGCGCTGGCTCGTCTACGTCTTGGCCGCCAACAATGTTCTGTCGGCCTTCGGGGTGTTCACCTGGGCGCCCACGATCTCATGGTGGTGGGTTGTTGCGGGCTTCGTGCTCCTCATCACCCCGTTCGGGCGCATGGCGCTCTCGGTGCTCAGTGCCCGCGCCCTGCTGGCCGGCGTGAAGCCGGGCGACTACCCGCGCGGCGGTCGCGTTCACCTGCGACTCTGGCTCGCCGAACAGATCGCCCTCCTGGTGGGCGCCACAAACCTCGCCGGCGCCCCGTGGATCCTCACCTACGCCCGCGCGCTCGGCGCAAAGATCGGCCCCGGCGTCGACCTGCACACCCTGCCACCCATCACCGGAATGCTGAAAATCGGCGCACGAGCTTCGATCGAGCCCGAGGTCGACCTCGCCGGCTACTGGATCGACGGCGACACGCTGCACCTCGGCAGCATCCAGATCGGCGCAGATGCGACTGTCGGGGCCCGCAGCACTCTTCTACCGAACGCCCGGGTGGGTCGCCGAGCAGAGATCGCCCCGGGCTCAGCGGTCGCGGGCCGAGTGCCCTCCGGCCAGTTGTGGGCCGGCTCCCCCGCCCAGCGCCTCGGCAAAGCGCACCCCGGCTGGCCCGATCACCGGCCACCCCGCAACGCCCGCTGGCTCGTTGCGTTCGCTGCCGGATCGGTGGCCCTGTCGCTGCTACCCGTGCTGGCCGTACTCGTCGGCGCGGTCGTCGCGGGCGCGTTTCTCGGTCTGAGCCTCGATGCGGGTTCGCTCGGCGGGCTCGGCAGCGTTCTGCCGGGGGCCGGCAGCCAGACCCCGGTGATCGAATCGCTCACAACCTCTGTCGCGAGCGCGCTGGGTCGAGCATCCGGTGCCCTCAGCCTGCCGTCTCTCGGCGAGGCAGCCCTCCGCGTGCTCGCGGCCATTCCGCTCGCCACTATCGCGGCCGGAATCGTCTACGCCGGCCTCACCGTGATCGCCACCCGTCTGCTCGGCATCGGTCTCCGCCCCGGCCACTACCCCGTGCGCAGCCGCATCGGCTGGCAGGTCTGGGCCACCGAACGCCTGCTCGATGCCGCGCGAACCATTCTTTTTCCCTTCTACGCGAGCCTGTTCACCCCCGTCTGGCTCCGGATGCTCGGGGCCACCGTCGGCTCGAACGTCGAAGCCTCGACGGTCTTGCTCCTGCCTCGCATGACCACGATCGGCGACTCTGCTTTTCTCGCCGACGACACTATGGTGGCCTCGTACGAGCTCGGCGGCGGCTGGCTGCGCATCGATCAGGCCACCATCGGCTCGCGCGCGTTTCTCGGCAACAGCGCGCTCACGGCGCCGGGGCGGAGTGTTCCGCGCAACGGGCTCGTCGCGGTGCTCTCGGCGACGCCGCGAAAGGCGAAGAGCGGTTCGTCGTGGCTCGGCAACCCGCCCGTGCGGCTGCGCCGGCAGGTCACCGAGTTCGACGAGGGCCGCACGTTTCGCCCGTCGACGCGGCTGCGGCTCGCCCGCGCTCTCTGGGAACTGGGGCGCATCGTGCCCGTCATGATCAGCGTGGGCATCGGGCTCGGTATCGCGGTGCTGCTGGAATGGCTGCTCGGCACGTTCGGCCTCGGCTGGGCGATCGTACTCAGTGGCGCGGTGATGCTGGCGGGCGGCGCGGTGGCAGCGCTCGTGACGACGGCTGCCAAGTGGGCGCTGGTGGGGCGCATTGTACGTTCGGAGCATCCCCTCTGGTCGTCGTTCGTCTGGCGGAACGAAGTGTCGGATACCTTTGTGGAGATGGTTGCTGCTCCGTGGTTCGCGAACGCTGCTTCTGGCACGCCCGCTCTCGTGTGGTGGCTGCGCTCACTCGGCACGACGATCGGGCGGGGCGCCTGGGTCGACACTTACTGGCTGCCCGAAGCCGACCTCGTCTCGATCGGCGCCGGGGCGACGGTGAACCGGGGCTGCGTGGTGCAGACACACCTCTTTCACGACCGGGTGATGAGCCTCGACGGGGTCGAACTCGCCGACGGCGCCACGCTCGGGCCGCACGGCGTGATTCTGCCGGCCGCCTCGATCGGGGCCGACGCCACCGTGGGGCCTGCGTCGCTCGTGATGCGCGGCGAGCACGTTCCGGCCCGCTCGCGCTGGGTGGGCAACCCCATCGCACCGTGGGCCGCTGGGGCCGAGGCTGCTGCTGGCACTGGAACTGGCACTCGAACTGGCGGGCGCCCCTGATGCCGCGCAGCACCTCTACCGCGCTCGCCTCGGAAGGCGCCCGCTCGCACGGCGACCCCTACCTGCCCACCAGCGGCAATGGCGGCTACACCGTGCTGCACTACGACCTCGACTGCGACTACCGGGTGTCGAGCAACCGCCTCGCTGCCACGGCCACCATCACCGCCCGCGCCACCCACCGGCTCAGCAGGTTCAGCCTCGATTTCGCCGGCCTCGTGGCGAGCAAGGTGAGCGTCGACGGTACGCGCTCCACCCAGCTCACCCAGACCGCGCGCAAACTCGTCATCACTCCGGCCAGCCCGATCAACAGCGGCGACGAGTTCACCGTCGTGGTGCGCTACGGCGGCCAGCCCAAGCCGGTGCAGAGCCAGTGGGGCGAGGTGGGCTGGGAAGAACTCACCGACGGGGTGATTGTGGCCGGCCAGCCGAGCGGGGCTCCGTCGTGGTTTCCCTGCAACGATCATCCATCGAACAAGGCCAGTTACAGCATCGTCTTCTCGGTCGAGTCGGCCTACCGCGTGCTCTGCAATGGCGAGCTCGTGAAACGGTCGCAGCGCGCGAGCAGAACCCGGTGGGAGTTTCAGCAGACCGAGCCCATGGCCAGCTACCTCGCCACCGTACAGATCGGGCTCTACGAGACCATGGGCATCTCGCAGAGCGGCGTGCCGCAGTACGTGCTCGTGCCCGAAGACCTGCGCCCCAACGCCCTGGCCGACTTCGAGCCGCAGCAGCGCATGATGGAGCTGTTCGAGCGCCTCTTCGGGCCGTACCCGTTCGCCGACTACGTGGCCGTGGTCACCGACGACGAGCTCGAGATTCCGCTCGAGGCACAGGGCCTCGCGGTGTTCGGCCGAAACCACATCGACGGTCTCGGCGGCTCAGAACGCCTCATCGCCCATGAGCTCTCGCACCAGTGGTTCGGCAACAGCCTCACCGTGTCGCACTGGAAGGACATCTGGCTGCACGAAGGGTTCGCCTGCTACGCCGAGTGGCTGTGGAGCGAAGAGTCGGGCTCGCTGACGGCCGACCAGTGCGCCGCTTCGCACTGGTCGAAGGTGAACCGGTTGCCCAAAGACATCACCGTCGGCGATCCGGGGGCGGCGCGGATGTTCGACGACCGCCTCTACAAACGGGGCGCCCTCACGCTGCATGCGCTGCGCCGAACTCTCGGCGACGACACGTTCTTCGCGATACTGCGGCACTGGGCGGCGACGTATCGGCACGGCTCGGTCTCGACCCCGGAGTTCATCACTCTCGTCGAGTCGCACGCATCGGTGCCGGTTCGGGCGCTGTTCGCGGCGTGGCTCGACCAGTCGGCGCTGCCGAAACTGCCGCGCGGCTGAGTGCTGGCGGCTGGCCTGCGTGCCTCAGCGAGCGGTCGGCTCGTGGAGCACCGGGAAGTTCACCGACTGGGCGATGAAACACACCGCGCTGGCTTCGTGGTGCAACGAGTTCGCCAGCTCGACCTGGCTAGGATCATCCAGTGTCACCACCGGGCGGAGCGTCACCGAAGTGAAGTGACCGCCCTGGCCCGCCTGCGCCATCGTGCCCACGGCGGCATCTTCGTACGCGGTCACCACCACGCCGTGCTGCACCGCCACGTGCAGGTACGACAACATGTGGCATTCGGCGAGCGCGGCCACCAACAGCTCTTCGGGGTTCCACCGATCGCGGTCGCCGTGGAACGTGCGGTCAGCCGACGCCGGAAGCTCCACCTTGCCCTCGGCACGGATCACGCCCTGCCGACCGTAGTCGCGGTACCCGCTCGTGCCTGTGCCGCGGTTGCCCTGCCATTCGACGCTCACGGCGTAGTGGTGCTCATTCACGGCCCCAGCCTAGGTGCTCTTCCCGCGTCGGCAACCGTCGGTACAACGAGGGTGAAGCAAAGCTGCACGGTGCGCTCCCAGCCGGGCCGGGCGCGAGCCGGTAATCTTGAGCACTATGACTGACACCATCGGCACCCCCGTCTCCTCTGTCTCCTCTGTCTCCGCTGGCCCCGCTGCCTCTGTCGCACAGCAGCGCAGAATCGTCACCGCGATTCCCGGCCCGAAGTCTGACGCCCTGCACGCACGACGCCTCGCCGTGGTGCCGGTGGGCGTGTCCTCCGTTCTGCCCGTCTACATCGCCCGCGCGCACGGCGCCATCCTGGTCGACGTCGACGGCAACCAGTTCATCGACCTCGGTGCCGGAATCGGCGTCACCACCGTGGGCCACACCCAGTCGGGCGTCGTCGAAGCGGCCACTCAGCAGCTCAACGACGTCACCCACACCCTGTTCACCGTCACGCCCTACGAAGAGTACGTGCGCGTCGCCGAGCTGCTCGCCGAACACACCCCCGGTGATTTCGCCAAGAAGACCATGCTCGCCAACTCGGGCGCCGAAGCGGTCGAGAACGCAGTGAAGATCGCCCGCAAGTACACGCGCCGGGTCGGCGTCGCCGTGCTCGAGCACGCCTACCACGGCCGCACCAACCTCACGATGGCCATGAACTTCAAGGCCGCGCCCTACTCCACCGGCTTCGGCCCGTTCGCCGGCGACGTGTACCGCGCCCCCAACTCGTACCCGTACCACGACGGCCTCACCGGCGCCGAGGCGGCGGCCCGCACCATCGGCTACCTCGAGAAGACGGTCGGCGCGTACGACCTCGCCTGCCTCGTTGTCGAGCCCATCCAGGGCGAGGGCGGCTTCGTTCTGCCGGCGGAGGGCTACCTCACGGCGCTGCAGCAGTGGTGCACCGACAACGGCATCGTGTTCGTGGCCGACGAGATCCAGAGCGGAATGGCCCGCACCGGCGAGTACTTCGCCAGCACCCATTTCGGGCTGATCCCCGACATGGTGCTCTCGGCCAAGGGCATCGCGGGCGGCCTCCCCCTCGCGGCCGTCACCGGCCGTGCTGAGATCATGGATGCCGCCCTGCCGGGCGGTCTCGGCGGAACCTTCGGCGGCAACCCCGTCGCAGCCGCAGCGGCGGTTGCCGTGTTCGGCGAGATCGAACGTCTGGGCCTTCTCGCCGAGGCCACCCGGGTCGAGCAGACCCTGTCTGCGGGCCTGCTCGAACTGCAGAAGAAGTACGACATCATCGGAGACGTGCGCGGGGTCGGCGCCATGATCGCCATCGAACTCGTGCAGCCCGGTACCGGCTACACCAGCAAGGAGCCCAATGGCGACGCGGTGACCTTCTTGGCTTCGTACGCGGCGCAGCACGGCGTGCTGATCCTCACCGCGGGCACGTACGGCAATGTTCTGCGCTTCCTGCCGAGCCTCACCATCACCGACGCTCTGCTCGAAGACGCCCTCTCCGTACTCGACGACGGATTCGCCGAGCTGGCCGCGAAGTGAGCGGCGGCACCTTCGCCGCCACCGAGGCGGTCGAGCTCGCCGTGCTCGAGCGCAGCGGATTCGTCGAGTCGCGCCACATCGGTTCGGCCGTCGTCGTGTCGCCTTCGGGCGAAGTCGTCCGCACGCTCGGCAACCCCGACGCGCCCATCTTCCCGCGCTCGTGCCTGAAGCCGTTCCAGGCGCTGGCGGTGCTGAACTCCGGCGTCGAACTCAACGCCGTGCAGACCGTGCTGGCCACGGCCAGCCACGCCGCCACTCCCGAGCATGTGGCCGTGGTCGAGAGCATCCTGGCCAAGGCGGGGCTGACGACAGACGCACTGCAGTGTCCAGACGATTGGCCGGGCGACTCGGCTGCGCGCGACGAACTGGTGCGCGGGCACCAGCACCGGGCATCCATCTACATGAACTGTTCGGGCAAACACGCGGCCATGCTGCTCGCCTGCGTGGTGAACGGATGGCCGATTGACACGTACCTCGACCTCGACCACCCTCTGCAGCAGCGCATCGTCGAGACCATCGAGTCGCTGACCGGTGAGCGCATCGCCGCCACCGGCACCGACGGCTGCGGAGCCCCCGTGCACGCCATCTCGCTCACCGGCCTCGCGCGCGGCATCGGGCGCATCACGGGCGCCTCGGCCGAGTCGGTGCCCGCCGCCTCGGTGCTGACTGCCTCGGTGCTGACTGCCTCGGTGCTGACTGCCTCGGTGCTGACTGCCTCGGTGCTGACTGCCTCGGTGCTCGCGAACGGCTGGGCCATCGACGGGCCGGGCCGCGCCAACACGCTCTGCATCGACTCGCTCGCGGTGTTCTCGAAGCTCGGGGCCGAGGGCGTGATGGTCATGTCAACCACGCCGGCAACCCCGCTGCCCGACGCGTCTGCTGCTGATGGTGCCGCTGCTTCGGGTGCCGCTGCAGGCGCTCCCGCTGCGGGTTCTGGCGCCCCCGCCACCGAATCGCCCGCCGGCACCACCGCCGGCACAACCGTGGCGATCAAAATGCTCGACGGGAGCCTCCGTGCAGCCACCCTCGTGGGGCTGACGCTGCTCGTGCAGGCCGGAGCCCTCGACGAGCGCGCCGTCGATGCCCTGCTGCCCGCCCTCGACCTCACCGTTTATGGCGGCACTTCCCCCGTCGGTAGCATCCGACTCGGAGCCGCAGTCCCGGTCGCCGCCATCTCATAAGGTCATTCTGCGACCGGGATTTCGACCGCGAGCAGCCAGCGGCTGTGAGCGACAAGCGGGCAGCCGCGACGCGCAGCCCTACTCGGCGAGCTCGACGTCGATCACCAGCACAGTGACGTTGTCGCGGCCACCGTTCGAGAGAGCCGCCTCAACCAGCGAGCGCGCTGCGTCTTCGGCCGTCACGCTGATGGCCAGGTAGTGCGCGATGCCGTGGTCGGTGAGCTCTTTCGTGAGCCCGTCGCTGCAGACCAGGAAGCGCTGGCCGGCCGCCACGGCAAGAGTCGAGTAGTCGGGCGCCGGCGTCTCGTGAAAGCCCACCGCGCGCGTGATGATGTTGCTGTCGGGGTGCGTTTCGGCCTGCTCGGCGGTGATGAGGCCGGCGTCGACAAGCTCCTGCACCACCGAATGGTCGATCGTGAGGCGTTCGAGTGAAGCGCTCTCGTACAGGTACACGCGGGAGTCGCCGATGTTGAAGATCGCCCAGGTGGGGTGACCGTCGAGCTGAGTCAGCGCGACCCCTGTGACGGTGGTGCCGGTACCCCGCTCGTTCGCGTCGCCCACAACGTCGATGTCTTCGAGCGCCCTCAGCAGCGCTTCGTCGATCACGTCGCCGGTCGTGAAGGGTTCACCGCTCACGGCTCCGAGTCGGTTCACCACCGCAGCGCTGGCAATGTCACCAGCGGCGTGGCCGCCCATGCCGTCAGCCACGGCGAAGATGGGAGGCGTAGCCACCACGCTGTCTTCGTTGACCTTGCGTTTTTTACCGAGGTCGCTGAGAGCCGACCATGAAACGAGGAAGGTGGGCGCCTCTGCCCCGGCTCCGGTGACGCGTATACGCGCGGAGCTGTCGCCGATCTGGGTCACGCGATGTCTCTTTCTGACCGGCTGTCGTTCGGGTGATCAGCCTTTCGACAACCATAGACGACCTGCGACCCTCACTGTGGTCACACTGTGGTCACACTGTGGTCACACAGTGGTCAGATCAGCACTCTCTCTCGCCTTGCACGCTCGCTCTACCCCCCAACAGGCCGGGTTTACGTCGGGCAGTATAGTTCAGCTCCGAATCCGCACCCAAACCGTTGATGCGCGCAGCGTCGGCTGACACAATCGACAAATGAGCCACAGAGCAAGCCCGACGTCACTCGATGACACTTCGAGATCGATTGTCGAGCTGCTGCAGGCCGACGGGAGGCGCTCCTACTCCGACCTCGGCAAAGAAGTAGGTCTCAGCGAGGCGGCGGTGCGCCAGCGCGTTCAGCGGCTCACCGACTCCGGCGCCATGCAGATCGTGGCCATCGCCGACCCGGCACAGCTCGGGTTCCGACGTCAGGCGCTGGTGGGCCTGGCCTGCTCGGGTGACACTGTCGCCATCGCCGACGCGCTGTCTCTTCTAAATTCCGTCACAAGCGTCGCGCACACCGCAGGCCGGTTCGACCTCATGATCGAAGTCATCTGCGAAAGCGACGGGGCCCTTATCTCGGTTCTGAACGACGATGTGCGAAGCATCGCTGGCGTCGAGTCGACCGAGACGTTCGTGTACCTGGCTGTGCGCAAGCAGTCGCACGGGCGGGCCGGGCGGTAGGTAGGGTCTTCAGCCACTGCTACGCCCCTCAGCGCCTCAGCGCGTGATCTCCACCCCTCACGCACACCTCGCCCATGCCGTGCCGCTCACGGCTGCAGCCGAGTGATCTGCCAGCCAATCTCGCCGGGCGCGTACTCGAACCGGTCGTGAAGGCGAGATGTACGGCCTTTCCAGAACTCCACTCTGGTGGGCACGATCCTGAACCCGCCCCACCCCTCGGGTCGCTCAACACTCCCCTCCGCTTCGTACTCGCTCTCAACGCGCGCCACCCTCGCCTCGAGCTCGGCGCGCGAGCCAATCGGGGCCGACTGTTCGCTGGCGATGGCGGCAATCTGCGATCCTCGCGGCCTCGAAGCGAAGTACGCGTCACTTTCGGCGGCGGTGAGCCGCGCGACCGTGCCCGTCACGATGGCCTGCCGCACGAGCGAATACCACGGAAACAGCACTGACGCCACCGCATTCGCCGCGAGGGCACGGCCCTTCGCCGAATGGTAGTTGGTGAAGAAAGTCAGGCCCCGAGCATCCAGACCCCGCAGTAGAACAGTGCGGCTCCCTGGCAGCCCCGCCGCGTCGACCGTCGACAGCACCATGGCATTCGGCTCCCGGATGCCCGCCCGCTCGGCCTCGGCAAGCCACCGTGCAAGCTGCGCCGTCGGGCTCGGGTCGAGGTCGCTCTCGTTGAGCGCTTCGGCTCCGTAGTCGCGGTGGGTTTCGAGGGAATCGCTCATTGCGCCACGCTACGCCCGGGGTGGGGTGGGCGCCAGTGGGTGGAATATCGGGGGGTGGGTCGAATGCCGGAGGGGGTCGAATGTCGGAGGTCGAATGTCGGAGGGTCGCATGTCAGAGGGTCGAGTTATGCTCGCTTTGACTGTGGCGCTCCGGCTCACTGGCGCGCTCTCAGCCCTCTGATCGACACCACCCCTCACCGAAAGGGCCCCGCCCATGACAACTCCCGCCTCATTCGACCCCCGCCTTGTCGCGCTGGCTCGCGCCGGCAGACTGAACACCCTGCTCGCCACCGTCACTCGTGGGCTCGACGGCGATGAAGCAGAACCCGTCGTCTACCGTTGGGCGTACGTCGCCAGCATGTTCGGCCACCGTGACGCCGACGACCTCGTCGCCGAGTTCGACGAGCGCGAACCCACCTGGTGGGGCGACCACGGCGACCCTGTGTTAGCCGAGATCCACCTCGAGCTCGCGCTCGCACTCCTGTCGGGCCGTCGCGGCCTCCCGCCCGACGAAGGGCGCGCTCGCGCGCACCTGACCGAGGTGATCGACCACTGGCTTGCCGCCGAAGCCGAAGAAGACGAGTGGAACGAGTGGTACGCCCCCGAGAACTACCCGAACCTGGCCGCCGGATGCTCGCCCCACGCCCATGCCCCGACTCCGCCGCCCCGCTCACCCACCGGCCGCCCTCCCACGCCAGCCCTCACCCCGAGCGCCGACCTCTCTGCAAGCACGTGCTCCCCGTCTGAAGAGCCTCCCCAGACGGAGTTCTCGCTCAACGTGCAGCGGGCCCGCCAAGCGCTCCTGCCCGCCGAGCGCCCCCACTTCGACCGAATCTGGTTCGAGACCCTCAACCGAACCGAGCTGCCACCGCGCGACCTGAGCTGGCGCCTCTGACCCATGCCCACGCCCATCGACTTTCCCCAGAACGTCGCCACCGGCCGCACCAACCGACGATGTGGGGCCACTCGATCGATCCCGCGGCGGCGGTGCGAGCGGGCAGTCGCCCGCTGAGAGCGTGATCGGGTGCCTGAAGCCCGGCTCGACCCGGCCCTGCGGAGTACACGGCTCCTGCACGTTGATGAGGATCACACAGTTGTCCACAGTTCAGCGGGAGCTGCGATCGACGTCGGGCCACGGCACTACTGTCGAATCATGACAGCTCCAACCCACCTCCTCCGCGTCGAGAGTCCGCTCGGCCGGCTCGAACTGACGGCCGACGACGACTCCATTCTCACGCTCGAAATCGAGCGCGCCGGCCTTCTCACCTACGAGAACCTGCCCGAGAACTCCAACGACGTCCTCGACGAAGCCTCGCGCCAGCTATCCGAGTACTTCGCGGGTGACCGCACCGAGTTCGACCTCCCCGTGAAGCTCGAGGGCACGCCATTCCAAACCGCGGTCTGGCTGCAGCTGGCGCGTCTCGGCTGGGGTGAGTTCGTGTCGTACGGTGAGCTCGGCGCGCTGGCCGGCAAACCGGGATCAGCACGGGCGGTCGGCGGTGCCGTCGGTTCGAACCCGGTTCCCATCATTGTCGGCTGCCACCGTGTACTCGCGTCGAACCGCAAGATCACCGGCTACAGCGCGGGCAATGGCATTCCCACCAAAGTCTGGCTGCTCGACCACGAGAGCATCGGTCACGCATGAGCGCCATCGTGCAGGGGGCCGATGGCATAACGCGGTGCGCCTGGGCGGGAACAGACGAGCTCTACATCGCGTATCACGACACCGAGTGGGGCAAACCCCTCCACTCCGACCGTGCGCTGTTCGAGAAGATCAGCCTCGAGGGCTTCCAGGCCGGCCTCTCATGGATCACCATCCTGCGTCGCCGAGAAGCGTTCCGTGCGGCGTTCCACGACTTCGACATCGACACCGTTGCAGCTTTCACTGACGCCGACGTCGAACGCCTCGTCACCGACGCCAGCATTATCCGGCATCGCGCAAAAATCAACGCCGTCATCACTAACGCCCGCATCACGCAGAAGCTCATCGCCGACTCCTCCGTCGGCGCCCTCGATCGCCTGGTCTGGAGTTTCGCCCCCGCATCTTCGCGACCTCGGCCTCGAACATTCGCCGACATCGTCGCGACCACCCCCGACTCCATCGCCCTGAGCAAAGCTCTTCGTGCGCTCGGCTTCGTGTTCGTGGGCCCCACCACCATGTACGCCCTCATGCAGTCAGGCGGCCTGGTCGATGACCACGTCGCCGGGTGCTTTCTGGCCGCCGATGAGTGAGACCGGCCATCACCGCTCGAGCCATTCCCCTCCCCGCACAACACCAGCTTCTTCGGCGGCGGTGCTGCCAGTACCGTTGGCGCGAGAGCTGATCACCGAGCGACTCCGACTCGACCCACTGGCCGTCGATCATGCCGAACCGATGGTGGTGGTGCTCGCCGATCCCCAGTTGTATCGCCATACCGGAGGCAAGCCGCCCACGCGCGACGAGCTGACAGCGCGCTATCAGCGACAGACCCTCGGCCACTCCCCCGACGGCATGGAACGCTGGTTCAATTGGGTCATCGCTGATCGATTGACCGGCACGCCGATGGGATTCGCAGCGAAGCTCGGGCTCACTCTGACGGCAACGCTCGTCGATGGGGAGCGGCGATGGAGGCGAACAGTTCGTAGCCGGCCACACTGAGTCGACCTCGGCCGTAGTTTCGCACGCTCGAGACGCTGCGCACCCTCTGTACGCGATTGAGCGTGCGTTCTCGGCAACGGGATGAGGTCGCGCAAGGGCACTAGATCGCGGAAGACAGACCGCCAATGGGGGCGATGGGAGCGACGCGAAACGGCACTGACGGGTCGTAGGCCTTGTCATCGAAGGCAACCATTGCGAGCCATACGTACGGCACGAACACGTACAACACGACCCAGCCGACGGTCGCCTTTGCGAATCGCGCGCCCAGATTGTAGGCAGCGATCGCTTCCAGCACCAGCGCAGCGTAGTTCGCTATCGGAACAAGCGACAGCAGCGCCCACCATCCGGGCTGCCCGCCGTGTTCGAGAAACACCCACTTGCTGTAGACGGGAACCCACGCCTTCCATGGCGCATCGCCCATCTTCTTCAGCACGAGCGACATGAACCATGCGTCGACCACGTACACCGCGACCGCCACCAATACCGTCAAAAGAATCACGACGACAACGACGAAAGCGAACAGGGGCCCAACTGAATGAGTGGAATACACCCCCACAATGTACCAACCCGACGAGTCACCCGCTTGAGGTGCGTCTCGTGGTCAGTTTCGACCATCGATACCGTCAGAGCGACCGCGCGACACAACGACAGCGCGACAGCGCGACAGCGCTCAGACCATCAGCGCAAGATCGCCGTCAGGCGTGAGCCGCAGATCGAAGCCTGCACCAGGCGCCCAGGCCAGCAACTCGTCAACCGAGGCGAAGTCTACCCCCGCCAGCACCAAGGCCCGCGTGAGCTCACCCTTGGCTTTCTTGTTGAAGTGGTTCAGGGCACGGCGCTGGCCGTCGGTGCCCACGGAGATCACCCTCAGAAAGTGCGTGTTCGGCCGGGCATCCACCGGCCCGAGTGCAACGTATCCTTCTGACCGGAAGTCGAGCAACAGCCCTGGCTCCCGCGCCAGCACAGCAGAGGCAGCGGCTGCCCAATGCTTCTTCAGCGGCAACCCCGGCACCCGTGAGTCGTGCGACAACCGATACGCCGGAATCGCGTCAGCTACGCGGATGGGCCCGAACAGCGCCGAGTGCACGGCCACGTGTGCCCCAGCGAACTGGCGAGCAGCGACGGGAAGGCTCTCTGCAGAGAGCGCGTCGAACACCACTCCCGTGTACCGGTCGAGCGCCGGCATGGTCGGCGACAGCGTGAGACGACGATTGCGCTCCACCTCGACCGCGCCCAGGGTGCGGCCGAGTTTCAGCGCGGCGATGGTGGCATCGGCGTCTCGGGCAAGCAGCCGCACGGCACGAACAAGTTCGGCCCGACGCGTCTTCAACCCATTGAAGCTGAGCGAAGACAGGTCGAGCCGATCTAGTGCACCACCGTCACGCTTGGTCTCAGACGGTGGCAGAAGTACGAGCAAGAGAGAGGAACTACCCCGAACCCTAAGAAACGAGTTCGGCCGCGCGCGCCACAATGGTCACGCGGTCGTTCTCAACCGAGAGAAAACCCTCATCGGCCTGCGCGGTGATGCGCTTCCCGTCGGGCAGAGTGACACGCACTTCGCCCTCGGCAAGGATGGCCAGCAGCGGTTCGTGGCCCCGCAGAATGCCGATCTCGCCCTCAGTGGTCTTCGCGATGACCTGCGTTGCGCCGCCCGACCACACTTCGTGGTCGGCCGACACGACACTGACCTGCAGCGGGGCAGCGCCCGCGCCGGTGACATCAGCCATGGCTAGTTGTCTTCCTTCTGAATCTGAGCCCACTTCTCTTCGACGTCGTTGATACCACCGACGTTGAAGAAGGCCTGCTCAGCCACGTGGTCGAACTCACCGTTCGCGATGGCCGAGAACGACTCGATCGTGTCTTTCAGCGGAACAGTCGAACCCTCGACACCGGTGAACTTCTTGGCCATGTACGTGTTCTGTGACAAGAACTGCTGAATACGACGTGCACGCGAAACCGTGATCTTGTCTTCTTCAGAGAGCTCGTCGACACCGAGAATGGCGATGATCTCCTGCAGCTCTTTGTTCTTCTGCAGAATGGCCTTGATGCGAACAGCCGTGTTGTAGTGGTCTTCGCCCAGGTAACGGGGGTCGAGGATGCGGCTGGTCGAGGTGAGCGGGTCGACTGCCGGGTAGAGTCCACGCGATGCGATCTCGCGCGAGAGCTCGGTCGTTGCATCGAGGTGCGCGAAGGTCGTCGCCGGAGCGGGGTCGGTGTAGTCGTCAGCCGGAACGTAGATGGCCTGAAGCGACGTGATCGAGTGCCCACGCGTCGAGGTGATGCGCTCTTGCAGAACGCCCATCTCGTCGGCGAGGTTCGGCTGGTAGCCCACGGCCGACGGCATACGACCGAGAAGCGTTGAAACCTCTGAGCCGGCCTGCGTGAAGCGGAAGATGTTGTCGATGAAGAGCAGAACGTCTTGCTTCTGCACATCACGGAAGTACTCCGCCATGGTGAGGGCCGACAGCGCAACGCGAAGGCGCGTTCCCGGCGGCTCGTCCATCTGGCCGAATACGAGGGCCGTCTTGTCGAAGACACCCGCCTCTTCCATTTCAGCGATGAGGTCGTTGCCCTCACGGGTACGCTCGCCGACACCGGCGAACACCGAGACGCCACCGTGGTCTTGCGCGACGCGCTGGATCATCTCCTGGATGAGAACGGTCTTGCCGACACCGGCTCCACCGAACAGACCGATCTTGCCACCCTGAACGTACGGGGTGAGGAGGTCGATGACCTTGATGCCGGTTTCGAACAGAGTCGTCTTCGACTCGAGCTGGTCGAACGCCGGGGGCTTGCGGTGAATGGGCCAGCGCTCGGTGATCTCGATCTTCTCGCCGTTGATGGTGCCGTCAGCGTCAGCGTTCAGCACCTCACCGATGACGTTGAAGACCTTGCCCTTGGTGACTTCACCAACGGGCACCGAGATGGGCGCACCCGTGTCGGTGACCTCCTGGCCACGAACCAGGCCATCGGTCGGGTTCAGTGAGATGGCGCGAACCAGGTCGTCACCGAGGTGCTGGGCGACCTCGAACGTGATGGGCGTGGTGACGCCATCGATGGTGACCGTTGACTTCAGTGCGTGGTAGATACCGGGGATGGCATCGTGCGGAAACTCGATGTCGACAACCGGCCCGGTGACGCGGGCGATGCGCCCAATGCCTCCGACCTTCACGTCGGCGGCAGCGGGCGAAGTGTCTGTTGCTGTCGGTGTCATAACTTCTCTCTTCTCAAACTAGCGAGCCGGGGTCAGCGCGTCGGCGCCGCCCACGATCTCAGAAATCTGCTGGGTGATCTCCGACTGGCGGGCGTTGTTGGCCAGTCGGGTGTAATCGCGAATCAGCTTGTCGGCGTTGTCGCTGGCCGACTTCATCGCACGCTGGCGAGCAGCGTGTTCTGAAGCGGCGCTCTGCAGCATGGCGTTGTAGATGCGGCTCTCGATGTAGACGGGCAGCAGAGCATCAAGAACGTCGCCCACCTCGGGCTCGAACTCGTAGAGCGGCAGCACCTCGTTGTCGGCCGGCGCTTCGATGCCGTCGACGACCTCGAGGGGCAGCAGACGCGTCACCTCGGGAACCTGCGAGACCATGTTCACGAAACGGTTGTAGACGATGTGGATCTCGTCGACTCCGCCGGCCGAGGCCTCCTGCAGGAAGATCTCGACAAGTGAGTCGCTGATCTCCTTCGCAACCTCGAACGCCGGCTGGTCTGTGCCACCCGTCCACGTCTTGGCAGCTTCGCGCTTCCGAAACGAGAAGTACGCGGCGGCCTTCCGACCCACGACAAAGTAGGCGACGTCTTTACCCTCACTCCGCAGAAGCGACGTGAGGTGCTCAGACTCTTTCAGCACGTTCGAGCTGAAAGCGCCGGCGAGCCCGCGGTCTGACGCGAAGATCACGACAAGTGCGCGCTCGATCTTCTCGGGCTCGGTGGTGAGGATGTGGTCGACGTTGGAGTACGTGGCGACAGCCGACACTGCTCGCGTGACAGCGCGGGCGTAGGGCCCGGATGCTGCCACCCGAGCCTGCGCCTTCTGAATACGCGACGCGGAGATGAGTTCCATCGCCCGCGTGATCTTCTTGGTCGTCTGGGCAGACTTGATCTTCTGTCGGTAGACCCTGAGCTGAGCAGCCATCGGTTAGCGACGACCCTTGACGATCTTCTCTTGGTTCACATCTTCTTTCGGGAGCGACGCGAACTTCTCGCTGCCAACCGACGCGAGAGGCTTGCCCTCGCCCGTCTGGAACTCCTTCTTGAACGCGTCGACACCCGAGACGAGAGCCGCGGTGATGTCGTCAGACAGCACGTTGGTCTCGCGAAGCTTGGTGAGAACGTCGGTGTTGCGAGCGAAGTAGTCGAGCATCTCGCGCTCGAAGCGCAGGATGTCTTCGACCGGAACCTCGTCGAGTTTGCCGTTCGTACCGGCCCAGATCGAGACGACCTGGTCTTCGACGGGGTACGGCGAGTACTGCGGCTGCTTGAGCAGCTCGGTCAGACGAGCACCACGAGCCAACTGGCGACGCGAAGCCGCGTCGAGGTCGGAAGCGAACATGGCGAACGCCTCGAGCGAACGGTACTGGGCGAGCTCGAGCTTCAGTGTTCCTGAAACCTTCTTGATGCTCTTCACCTGGGCGTCACCACCGACGCGCGACACCGAGATGCCGACGTCTACTGCGGGGCGCTGGTTCGCGTTGAACAGGTCGCTCTGCAGGAAGATCTGCCCGTCGGTGATCGAGATCACGTTGGTCGGGATGTAGGCCGAGACGTCGTTGGCCTTCGTTTCGATGATGGGAAGCCCCGTCATCGAGCCGGCACCCAGCTCGTCGGAGAGCTTGGCACAACGCTCGAGCAGACGGGAGTGCAGGTAGAACACGTCACCGGGGTACGCCTCGCGTCCCGGCGGGCGACGCAGCAGCAGCGAGACCGCGCGGTACGCCTCGGCCTGCTTCGACAGGTCGTCGAAGATGATGAGAACGTGCTTGCTGTCGTACATCCAGTGCTGGCCGATGGCCGAGCCGGTGTAGGGAGCAAGGTACTTGAAGCCGGCGGGGTCGGAGGCGGGAGACGCGACGATCGTCGTGTACTCCATTGCTCCGGCGTCTTCGAGGGCACCCTTCACCGAAGCGATGGTGGAGCCCTTCTGGCCGATGGCCACGTAGATGCAGCGCACCTGCTTGTTGGTGTCGCCCGACTCCCAGTTGGCCTTCTGGTTGATGATGGTGTCGATCGCAATGGCCGTCTTACCGGTCTGGCGGTCACCGATGATCAGCTGGCGCTGGCCGCGGCCGATGGGAATCATGGCGTCGATGGCCTTGATGCCCGTCTGCATGGGCTCGTGTACACTCTTGCGGCTCATGACGCCCGGAGCCTGCAGCTCGAGGGCACGCCGACCGGTCGACGCGATCTCGCCGAGACCGTCGATGGGGTTGCCCAGGGGGTCGACGACGCGGCCGAGGTAGCCGTCACCGACGGGAACCGAGAGCACTTCACCGGTGCGCTGAACCTGCATGCCTTCGACGATGCCGCTGAACTCACCGAGAACGATGACACCGATCTCATCTTGTTCGAGGTTCTGGGCGAGGCCCAGCGTGCCATCGGCAAACGTGATGAGCTCGTTGGCCATCACGCCCGGCAGACCCTGCACGTGGGCGATGCCGTCAGCCGCGTCGATGACGTAACCGACCTCGACAGCACTCGCGGCGGTCGGTTCGTACGACTTGACGAAATCTTGAAGAGCGTTGCGGATCTCGTCGGGGCTGATCGTTAGTTCTGCCATTGCCAATCCTTTTGTGTGTTTAGTGAAGCGTAGTTCTTAGCCGGCGAGTTTGTGCCGAAGATCGTTGAGGCGGCTCTCTATGCTGCCGTCGATCACATCGTCGCCGATCTGAACGCGCAGCCCGCCGAGAACAGACGGGTCGACGACCTGGTTGATGGTCAACTCGCGGCCGTATGAACGACCGAGAGCCGAACGCAGCCGGTCAAGCTGCGCTGGAGCGATGGGGGTGGCAGAGGTGACGGTCGCGATCGACTGGTTACCCTCGTCGGCCACGATGGTCGCGGCCGATCTCAGCAACTCGGCGATTCGGCGGCCGCGCGGCTGCTGCACCAGGTGGCGCACGATCACAACCGCCTGCTCTGACGCCTTACCCTGAAGCAGGGTGTTGATCAGAGTGACCTTCGCCTCGGGCGAACCGAGGTTCGAGCCGATGGCGAGTTCGAGGCCGGAATCGCTGGAGACAGCTTCTCCGAACTCGAACAGCTCGCTCTCGATCGACGAACCCGCGGGAGCAGAGGAGGCGATGACGCGAAGCGCGATCTCTTCGATACCGCCGAGCAGTTCATCCGGAGTCGACCAGTGGGCAGACGTGATCGCGGTCAGCAGTGACAACGCATCTGCACCCAAATCGTTTCTGAAAACACGGTCGATGAGGGCTGACTTCTCGGCAGCCTCAGTTGACGGGTCAGCGAGAAGACCACGAAACTGTGCTGACCCCCCGATGATTCGACCGGCGGCGAAGAGATCTTCACCGATCGACAGCGTCAACGAGCCAGCGGGAACAGCAGCGAGTGCTTTCTTCGACGAAGCCAGGGCTTCTCTG
Source organism: Subtercola sp. RTI3 (assembly GCF_035018625.1). Lineage (NCBI taxonomy): Bacteria > Bacillati > Actinomycetota > Actinomycetes > Micrococcales > Microbacteriaceae > Subtercola > Subtercola sp. RTI3. The sequence goes on from NZ_JASJXO010000015.1 coordinate 26,341, forward strand.
GTTGCGCTACCCATGCTTACGAAGACACCGCCTTGGAGTCGCTGGCTTCGAGATCGCGGGCTTCGAGATCGTGCAGGAAACGGTCGACGATGGCCGCCGAACGCGTGTCGTCAGTGAGGCTCTCGCCGATGACGCCGGATGCGAGGTCGATGGCCAGTGAACCGACCTCAGACCGCAGTGAGACGACAGCTGCCTGACGCTCCGCTTCGATCTGAGACTGTGCGTTGGCTGCAATGCGGGCTGCCTCTGTGGTGGCCTGTTCTTTCAGCTCAGCGAGAATGCGCTGGCCGTCGGTACGGGCCTGGTCACGAATAGTGCCTGCTTCGACGCGAGCGTCGGCAAGCTGAGCGGTGTACTGCTCGAGTACGGCTTCGGCTTCGCGCTGGGCGACATCGGCCTTTTCGATGTTGCCTTCGATGGCCTCGCCGCGCTCATCGAGCAGCTTCTTCATGCGGGGCAGAATCGCGCGCCAGAAGAACACCAGCAGAACGACGAAACACACCGCACCCCAGACGAGGTCGGGGGTTTCAGGGGCAATCGGATTGTGAGTCGCTTCAGCCGCGATCACCGAAGTGGAGAGTGCTTGTAACATCGTGCCTCCTTTCTAACTGTGAAGGTGAATAGCTTGTCGAGGATTGGCGCGGATTCAGGTGAAGATGAAGCCGGTGGCGATACCGATGAAGGCCAGGGCCTCGGTGAACGCGATACCGATGTACATCAGAACCTGCAGGCGGCCAGCAAGTTCGGGCTGGCGCGCAACGCCCTCGATGGTCTTGCCGACGACGATGCCTACACCGATTGCCGGGCCGATGGCTGCGAGGCCATAGCCGACGGTTGCGATGTTGCCGTTCAGGGCCGCAAGTACGGAGATGTCTGCCACGGGTATTTCCTTTCGTAGGAGTGAGTCGGCAGGTGCCGGGCTCACTTCGTTTGTGGGTTGTAGTTTTAGTGCTCTTCTGCCAGCGCGAGCTGGATGTACACGGCGGTCAGCAGCGAGAAGACGTATGCCTGCAGCACCGCGACGAGAATTTCGAAGAGGGTGAAGACGAAACCGAAGGCGAGGGTGCCGATGCCGAACAGCGAGAACCACCCGCCGGCCGTGAACAGGAAGAACGAGGTCGCCGAGAAGAACAGCACCAGCAGGAGGTGCCCGACGACCATGTTCATGAGAAGTCGGAGCGTGAGCGTGATGGGCCGGAGCACGAACGTCGAGACGAGCTCGATGGGCGCCACGATGATGTAGATGGGCTTCGGCACGCCGGGCGGGAACAGAGAGTTCTTGAAGAACGCACCCGGGTGCTTTCGAACACCGGCATAGATGAACGTGACATACGACACCACGGCCAGAACGAGCGGCACACCGATGACCGACGTACCCGCGATGTTCAGGAGCGGGATGATGCCGGTGAGGTTCATGAACAACACCATGAAGAAGATGGTGGTCAGAATCGGCAGGAAACGCCGGCCGTCTTTCTTGCCCAGCAGGTCTTCGGCGATGTTGACGCGAACGAAGTCGAGCCCCATCTCGACCAGGCTCTGGAATCGGCGGGGCACGATACGCATCTTTCGCGTACCGAGCCAGAAAATGAGGACAATGGCCAACACCGCGATGAATCTGATGAGCATGATGCGGTTGATCTCGAACGGCGAACCGGCGAAGAGCAGCACATCAGGAAAAAATTCATTGATGGAGGGACCCGTAAAGCCACCTTCATCGGTTGCTAACGGGGCTAGCAGGTTTACAGCGTTAGATAGCAGCGCTTTCTCCTGTATCGGGGCGTGGAGCTCTGCTCTCGCGTCGACGAATATTCGGGGGTATTGCTTGGTGCTGCAAACTAGGCGAAATACGGCCGGCGCAGCTGAACCAACATGTGAAGCCTATCAAGCTTTGGGGCCCCTTGACGAATCCTCTTCGCCTGAATTCCGCAGTTTCGGCTGGTTTTCGGCCGCAATTTCGACATTCGGTAGAACTTGCTGCGGTTTCGGTAGGCCGGCGTCGCTGACGTACGGCATGCGGGTACGCGAAACGACCACGACGTCGACCACGAGCGTGCCGATCACCCCCACGATCAGAAAACCGAACAGCACCACCTTGTTGATCCACGGCTCGTCGCGCAACAGCAGCGCCACCACGATGAAGAGCACGAACTTGAGGAGCCAGGCACCCAGCACGATGGAGAAGAACATCACAGTGAACAGCGGTGACGCGTATGACCGGTTGGCAATGAGGATGCTCGCTGCCGTGATCGCCAGGAACACGAACGCCATGGCTGAGCCGATGACCGCGCTGGTCACGCCCACCCATGAATCGATGAAGTACCCGGCGACTCCCCCGACGACGATCAGTGCCACCGTCACGATCGCAGCGACCTTCAGTGCGCGGATGAGGATGGGTGTCGAACTCAGCGTGACCGGCTGGGGGCGAGGGGCGGTAGACACGGGTATCAGATTTCCTTTTCGTCGCTGGCCATATCGAGCGGGTCGAGTACAGCGGCTTCAGTTGAGAGGATGCTCTCGGCGGGGGCGAGCTGGATGGCGGCTTCGACGGCCTTGCGCCGCGTCAGCGGGGCGAGGGTGAGAACGGTGCAGACGAGCATCCCGACCCCGAGGAAGACGAAGGCGTACCAGTACGGGTTCAGTACGAAGAAGAGGAGGCAGCCGACGGAGGCGACGGCCGTCCACGCGTAGAAGATGAGCACGGCATGAAAGTGCGAGTGACCCATATCGAGCAGGCGGTGGTGCAGGTGTTTGCGGTCGGCGCTGAACGGGCTCTTGCCCGCACGCAGGCGCCTGATGATGGCCAGACCGAAGTCGAGCAACGGCAGGATGAGAATGGCGAACGGCAGCAGGATGGGCATGAACGCGGGCAGCAACTGCGAGCGGCCGAGGGTCCCGGGATCGATCTGGCCGGTCACCGCGATGGCGCTGGTGGCCATGAGAAGACCGACGAGCATCGAACCGGCGTCGCCCATGAAGAGGCGGGCCGGGTGCCAGTTGAGCGGCAGGAAGCCGGCGCACGCGCCGATGAGCACGGCCGTGATGAGCGAAGCCAGGTTGAAGTAATCGCTCGGCGAGGTCTCTTTCACCAGCAGGTAGCTGTACAGAAAGAAGGTGCCGTTGGCGATGATGGCCACGCCCGCGACGAGACCATCGAGCCCGTCGATGAAGTTGATCGCGTTCATCACCAGAACGATCGCGAGAACCGTGATGAGAAGCGACATGCCGCTCGAGCCGATGGTCAGGCCGCCGATGGGAAGCGAGACGATCTGCACGCCCTGCCACGCCAACAGCAGAGCCGCGATGATCTGGCCGGCGAGCTTGGTGAACCAGTCGAGATCCCAGATGTCGTCGGCCACGCCGATGAGAACCACGATGAGCGCGGCACCGAGGATGGCGAGAATGGGCCCGGGGTTGGTGAACACCAGCCCGAACCAGCTGATCTGGGAGGCGATGCCGATCGCCACCACGATTCCGAAGAACATGGCCACGCCGCCGAGCCGCGGTGTGGGGCGTGTGTGCACGTCGCGTTCGCGGATCTTCGGGTACAGCCGGTACTTGGTACTGAGCTTGTAGACGAGGATGGCCAGCCCGAAGGTGACCACGGCAGACAGGCCCGCGATGAGCAGGTAGAAGCGCACGTGCTCAGCCCGCCGGGTCGGCGTCGGCCGGGGTCTCGTCGGTGACGAGCGCGTCACCGATCACGGCGCGAATCTCCTCGAGCGATACCGCGCCCACTCGGATGACCCGCACGGTGTCGTGGTTGGTCGCGTCGAGAATCGTCGACGAGAGACCGACCGGAGTGACGTCGGCGTGCTCGGCGTCGAGGTAGACGCTGATGCTGTCGCCGAGCATCCGCTCAGCCTCGTGCGCAGTGAGAGCGGCCGGCAGCCCCGTGAGGTTCGCCGACGACACGGCGAGCGGGCCCGTCTCGGCCAACAGCTCGAGTGCGAGCGGGTCGGCGGGCATGCGGAGGGCGACGGTGCCTTCGGTCTCACCCAGATCCCACAGGAGGGAGGCGCGCGCCGGCACCACCACGGTGAGCCCGCCCGGCCAGAACTTCGCGGTCAGCAGCCGAACCGGCTCGCTCACGGTCTCGGCGAGGGCATCGAGCGTACGGAGGTCGGGAATGAGCACAGGAGGCGGAGACTGCCGGGTGCGCCCCTTCGCGTCGAGCAGGCGCTGAACCGCGCGCGCGTTGAACGCGTCGGCGGCGATGCCGTAGACGGTGTCGGTGGGGATCACGACGAGCTCGCCCCGGGAGAGAGCGGCCCGAGCGAGGCGCATTCCGGCAAGGAGTTCGGCCGGAACCGTGCAGTCGTAGATGGCAGCCATGTCGCAGACAATGATAGCCGCTGCACGTGTGTGCACCGATGCAGAACGCGCGGGGTGAGCACTGGGATACTCGATAGGTGACCAAACTCTATCTGTTCGACTTCGACCAGACGCTCTACGCGTACGACTTCCACAAGCGGCTGCCTGCCCTGGCCGAGCTCACCGGCTCGACCCAGTACCACCTCGCCAAGACCTGGTGGGTCGGCGGGCACGAAGAGAAGGCCGACAGCGGTGGGTACCCCACGGTCGAGTCGTACCTCGAGGCGTGGCACGAGGTGACCGGTACGGTTCTGACGCTCGAGAAGTGGCAGACATCACGTAAGGCCGCTATGACACGCAGCGAGACGGCCGTGGATGCCCTGCGGCACGCCACCAGCATCGGCACCGCTTCACTGCTTTCGAACAACAACGTGCTGTTCCGCACCTCGCTGCCCGTGTTGGCGCCCGACGTGGCCGAGATTCTCGGCGACCACGACCTGGTCTCGGCCGACCTCGGCGTCACCAAGCCCGACCCGCTCATCTTCGAACTGGCCATCGAGCGCTTCGATGCGGCCAAAGGCGACGCACTCTTTCTCGACGACAACGCGCGCAACGTCTCTGCAGCCCAGAAGTTCGGCATCCGGGCATTTCACGTGCCCTCGGTCGACCACCTGCCCGACGGCGCAGCCATGCGCGCTGCGATCGACGCGTTCGCTGCGGCCTGACCGGCCCCGCCGCTCCGCGTTCGCTGAGGGCCAGCGGGGCGAATCAGCGGAGCGCAGTGGTGGCGCGGTCGCGACCGGTCAGGTCGCGGTGCGACGCAGTTGCATTCCAGCCGTCGGCCTGCAGCAGGCTCCGGATGGCCGCTGCCTGAAGCTCGCCGTGCTCCATCACGAGCGCACCGCCCGGCCGCAGCAGGCGCAGAGCCGTGAGCGACACCTGGCGCACTACGTCGAGGCCATCGGCGCCGCCGTACAACGCGTGCTCCGGATCGTACAGCCGCACCTCGGGGTCGCGCGGAATGGCGTCGGTGGGAATGTAGGGCGGGTTCGAGATGACGACCGACACGAGACCGTCGAGTTCGTGCAGCGCGTCGGCAAGGTCGATGAAGACGAGCCGGGCATTGGGGGCATCCACTGCGTGGAAATTCTGTTTCGCCCACACGAAGGCGGCCGTCGAGTTCTCGACCGCGACCACCTGGGCGTGCGGCACCTCGACAGCCATCGAGAGCGCAATCGCGCCACTACCGGTGCCGAGGTCTACCCCGATGGGCGACTCATCGGCCATCGAGCGCAGGGAATCGATGGCGAGCCCGGCGACGAACTCTGTCTCGGGCCGCGGCACGAACACGCCGGGGCCGACCGCGAGTTCGATGGTACGAAAGCCCGCCGAACCCGTGATGTGCTGCAGCGGTTCGCGCGCGGCGCGGCGCTCGACCGCCTCGGTGATCATGACTGCGTCGTCGACCGTCACCGGCGAATCGGTGTAGGTCAGCGCCTGAACCTGGCCGCGCGTGGCACCGAGCACGTGGCCGAGCAGCAGCAGCGCGTCGACGTCGGGATCAGGCACACCGGCGCGCCGAAGTACCCCGACCGCGTGCTCGAGCAGCACGCGAACCGTGATGGGCCTGTCGATCTGAATCACACTCATGGCCGGGCCACGCGTCTCACTCAGCCTGAGTGCCCAGCTCTGCGAGCCGGGCTTCTTCGTCTGCCGCGATGCAGGAGTCGACGACCGGCTCCAGGGCACCGTTCATGACGGCGTCGAGGTTGTAGGCCTTGTAGCCCGTGCGGTGGTCGGCAATGCGGTTCTCGGGAAAGTTGTAGGTGCGAATGCGCTCAGAGCGGTCCATGGTGCGAATCTGGCTCTTACGAACGGCAGACGCGGCCTCGTCGATCTCCTCCTGCTGCTTCGCGAGCACTCGGGCACGCAGAACCCGCATACCGGCCTCCCGGTTCTGCAGCTGGCTCTTCTCATTCTGCATCGCCACCACGATTCCCGTGGGGAGGTGGGTGATGCGAACGGCGGAGTCGGTCGTGTTCACCGACTGGCCACCGGGGCCACTCGAGCGGTAGACATCGATTTTGAGGTCGTTCTGGCTGATCTCGACCTCTTCGGGCTCGTCGACCTCGGGATAGACGAGCACGCCGGCGGCGGAGGTGTGAATACGGCCTTGCGACTCAGTGGCCGGCACCCGCTGCACGCGGTGCACGCCACCCTCGTATTTCAGGTGCGCCCAGACGCCCTCGGCGGGGTCAGTCGACTTGCCCTTGATGCCGAGTTGCACGTCTTTGATGCCGCCCAAGTCACTCGAGGTCTGCTCGATGATCTCGGTCTTCCACTTCTTCGACTCTGCGTAGTGCAGGTACATGCGAAGCAGATCGGCGGCGAACAGCGCGCTCTCGGCACCGCCCTCCCCCATCTTGATCTCCATGATGACGTCTCGGCCATCATTGGGGTCACGGGGAATGAGCAGGCGCCGCAACTTCTCGGTCGAGACCTCTAGCTCTTCGGTCATACCGGGCAGCTCGGCGGCGAACGACGCGTCTTCGGCCGCCATCTCGGTGGCGGCTTCGACGTCGTCGGTCAACTGCTGCCACTCGCGCCACGCCGCGATGATGCGGCTCAGCTCGGCATAGCGACGGTTGACCTTTTTGGATCGAGCAGGATCCGAGTGAAGCGCTGGATCAGCGAGCTGCTCCTGCAGCTCGTCATGCTCGATCAGCAGGGTTTCCACTGATTCGAACATGACTGCCTAATCCTCTTTGTGGTTGTGGTTCGTGTGGCCGGCCGCGGCGCGGGTCTCCGGCATCGACTTCTGCACCTGCATCAGAAACTCTACGTTGCTGGTGGTGTCTTTCAACCGACCCAGCACGATCTCGAGCGCCTGCTGCTGGTCGAGCCCGGCGAGGGCACGGCGCAGCTTCCAGGTGATCTTCGTCTCGTCGACGCCCATCAGCAGTTCTTCGCGACGGGTTCCGGATGCGTTCACATCGACCGCGGGGAAGATGCGCTTGTCGGCCAGCTGGCGCGACAGACGCAGTTCCATGTTGCCCGTGCCCTTGAACTCTTCGAAGATGACTTCGTCCATCTTCGACCCGGTCTCGACGAGAGCCGAGGCGAGAATGGTGAGCGAGCCACCGTTCTCGATGTTGCGGGCGGCGCCGAAAAAACGCTTCGGCGGGTACAGGGCTGCGGCATCCACTCCACCGGAGAGAATGCGACCCGACGGCGGGGCCGCCAGGTTGTACGCACGCCCGAGGCGGGTGATCGAGTCGAGCAGCACGACCACGTCGTGGCCCAGCTCGACGAGGCGCTTCGCACGCTCGATGGCGAGTTCGGCGACCGTGGTGTGGTCTTCGGCGGGGCGGTCGAAGGTCGAGGCGATGACCTCACCCTTGACCGTGCGCTGCATGTCGGTGACCTCTTCGGGCCGCTCGTCGACCAGAACGACCATGAGGTGAACCTCGGGGTTGTTGGTCGAGATCGCGTTGGCGATCTGCTGCATGACGATGGTCTTGCCGGCCTTGGGGGGCGCGACGATGAGGCCGCGCTGGCCCTTGCCGATGGGGGCAACCAGGTCGATGATGCGCTGCGTCAGTTTGCCGGGCTCGGTCTCGAGGCGCAGGCGCTCCTGCGGGTAGAGGGGGGTGAGCTTCGAGAATTCGACGCGGTTTGCAGCCTCTTCGACGGGCAGGCCGTTGATCGACTCGACCTTGACGATGGCGTTGTACTTCTGGCGACCGTTGCTGTCGCCCTCTCGCGGCTGGCGAATGGAACCGACGACGGCATCGCCCTTGCGCAGATTGTACTTCTTGACCTGGCCGAGCGAGACGTACACGTCGCTGTTGCCCGGCAGGTAACCGCTGGTGCGAACGAACGCGTAGTTGTCGAGAATATCGAGGATGCCCGCCACCGGGATGAGCACGTCGTCTTCGCTGATCTCGGGCTCGAGGTCATCGCCCTGGCCCTGGCCGCGGCGCTTGCGGTCGCGGTAGCGGTTGCGCGCGCTGCGGTCATTGCGATCGTTCGGGTCTTGACGGCCACCGCGGTCGTTGAGCTCGTCGAGCTGCTGCTCGTCGAAGCTCTGATCGTCGCGGTCGCGGTCGGTGCGGTCACGATCGGTGCGGTCGTTGCGCTGGCCACGGGTACCGGCGGCGCCGCGCTGGTTGTTCAAACGGTCGCTGTTGGTGCGGTCGGCGTTGCTCCGCCCCTCGGCGCGGTCGTTCGCAGCGCGGTCGGTGGTGTTGCGGTCGTTGGCGGCACGGTCGTTGGCTGCACGATCGTTCGCGGCACGGTCGGCGACAGCCTCGGTGCGGTCACCGGATGCACGCTCCCCGGTATTCGCAGCCCGGTCGTTACCCTGCTGGGCGTTCTGGCCGCCCGCGGCGCCACCGTTCGCTGAACGATCGGCGTTGCGGTCGCGACGGTTGCGGTTGCGGCCGCCCTGGCGACCCTCACCCTGCTCGGACTGCTCGCCACGCGCCGAAACGTCGGACTCGGTGTCGGAACTGTCGACGATCGGCAGGTCGGGAAGAATGGAGTCGGTACGGGAACGCTCGAACGTGGGCGCTTCGGCCGGAGCCTCGCCGGCGTCACGGGCAGCCTGCGCTGCGCGCTGGGCCCGGGTGAGGCGCGGGGTGCGAGCCTGACGCTCGGAGCGTGCGGGGCCGCCCTGCGGACCCTCGGGAAGCGTGATCTCGAACGAGGCGGTGCCCGGCTCGGCGACGGCGGTCTCAGAAGAGGCGGCAGCGGCAGAGCTGGCGACAGCGTCGAGGGCGAAGCTGTTCGAGTCATCGCGCGCGCTGGTGGCGGCGGCGGTGTCGGCACCGGCGTCAGTGTCGGCGCCAGCTTCAGTGTCGGCACCGGTGGGAACCAGAGCAGCGAGCTCGTCTGCCGAAGCGTTCACGTGCTGTACGGCCGAGCGACGCTCGGCTGCGGGGGCACTGGTCGGCTCGGAGTTGGTGACGCGGCGAGAGGCGCGACGACGGCCCGTGCTCGCCGGTGCGACGACCTCGGCCGTCGGCTCGGCGATACCGGCCGCAGCCAGGGCGGCAGCGGTCGGCTCGTCAGCGGCGCTCGGCGCGGTGGCACTCGAAGCAGATGCGCTCGGGGCGGTGGCGTTCGGGGCGGTGGCGTTCGGGGCGTCAGTGCCCGCGGCAGCAACCGGAGCCGCCGGTGCGGTGGCGTCAGGCGCGGCGCTGGCCCGTGCATCCGGAGCCGTCGTCGACTGCGTCGGAGCGTCGGCTGCAGCGTCGACCGCAGCGGAGGCTGCGTCGGCGGCAGGCGCGAGGTCAGCCGAGGGAGCTTCGGCCTGCGCGCCGGCGATGGCGGCGACAAGGTCGCCCTTGCGGAGCTTCGAGGCGCCGGCGATGCCGAGCGCGGAGGCCAGGGTCTGCAGCTCTGAGACTTTCAGAGTTGCGAGATCGGAGCGTTGCGCGCTCGGGGCGTGGAGATCGGTGTCAGACACTAAGGTGATTTCCTTCCTCTGCCGGCTTATGAATTGCGGCAGAAGAGCTGTACGCGCTTGAATGCGTTGGCGGAGGCTACGAACTGTGGCTCTCAGCGGCACAACAAGCGTCAGCGATAATTAGAGGATGTGCGACCGGGCCCCACGGGTTGGCAGATGAGCCAAAACCGTACGCCGCCAGCTTTTGAGAGCTACTCGACGTCGACCGGGTGCGCTATCACTGTAGCACCTTTGAAGTCGACAGCCAGAACGAGTGAGCTCCAGGGTGTCGCCGACTCTGCTGCCACCAGTTCGGCAGCCGCCAGGCGCTGGCCCGGGTCGCTGCAGAGCACCAGAATGCTCGGCCCCGCACCAGAAACGACGGCCGGAAAGCCCTGGGCACGAAGCAGCCTGATGAGGCGGTCGGTCTCGGGCATCGCGGCAGCACGATAGCTCTGGTGCAGCTTGTCTTCGGTGGCGGCGAACAGCAGTTCGGGGCTCTGGATGAGCGCCGCAATGAGAAGTGTCGAGCGCGAGACATTGAAGATGGCGTCTTCGTGCGGCACCGTCGCCGGCTGCAGGCTGCGAGCCAAGGCCGTCGACATCGTCGCCTGCGGCACGAGAACGAGCGGCGAGACCCCGCGGTGCACGTTCAGCTTCTTGAACTGAGGGCCCTCAGGCGTGACCCACGCGATGGTGAGGCACCCGAACAGGGCGGGCGCCACGTTGTCGGGATGCCCTTCCAGTTCGGTCGCGAGAGCGAGCAGCCCCAGCGCGTCGATCTCGACCACGCCCTCGAGCAGACCTTTCGCGGCCATGATGCCACTCACGATGGCCGCGCCAGACGAACCGAGCCCGCGACCGTGCGGAATGGAGTTGCGAGCGATGAGGTCGAGCCCCGGCATGCTCTGGCCGTAGTGGGCGAAGGTGTGCGCGATGGAGCGCACGACCAGGTTGGTTTCGTCAGTGGGTACCTCGCCGGCACCGACGCCCCGAACATCCACTGTGGCACCGGGCTCGTGGCGAACGGTGACCGTCAGCTCGTCGTAGAGGGACAGCGACAGGCCGAGCGTGTCGAAGCCCGGGCCGAGGTTCGCCGACGTCGCGGGTACCCGAACGGTGACCGAGCGACCAGCCAAGCTCACGCGGTGGCCTTCGACAGGCCGAGCACACCGGCGATCTCAGCCGCATCGACGGGAACGACGGTGGGCGTGATGTCGCCGCCGTTGGCGGTACGAAGCGCCCACTGCGGGTCTTTCAGCCCGTGGCCCGTGACCGTGAGAACGACCGTGGAGCCGCGCGGGATCTGGCCCGCTTCTGCGCGCTCGAGCAGGCCGGCCACGCTGATGGCAGACGCTGGTTCGACGAAGATGCCGACCTCGGCCGAGAGAATGCGGTACGCCTCGAGAATCTTGGCGTCGTCGATAGCGCCGAAATAGCCGTCGCTCTTCTCACGCGCCTCGAGGGCGAAGCCCCACGAAGCAGGGTTGCCGATGCGGATGGCGCTGGCAATGGTCTCGGGATTCTTCACCACGTGACCGAGCACGAGGGGCGCACTGCCTGAAGCCTGGAAGCCGAACATGCGCGGCAGTTTCGTGGTGACGCCCCGCTCGAGCTCTTCGCTGTAGCCGCGGAAGTAGGCAGTGTAGTTACCCGCATTGCCGACGGGCACGATGTGGAAGTCGGGCGCATCCTGCAGAACCTCGACCACCTCGAAGGCGGCCGTCTTCTGGCCCTCGATGCGGTCGGGGTTGACCGAATTCACGAGGTGCACCGGGTAGTTGGCAGCGAGCTCGCGGGCAATGTCGAGACAGTCGTCGAAGTTGCCCTGAACCTGCAGAAGCTCGGCGTCATGTGCGATGGCCTGGCTGAGCTTGCCCATGGCAATCTTGCCCTCGGGCACAAGCACGGCGGCCTTGATGCCCGCGTGAGTGGCGTACGCCGCAGCCGAGGCCGAGGTGTTGCCGGTGGAGGCGCAGATGACCGCCTTGGCACCGTGCTCGACGGCCTTCGAGATGGCCATGGTCATTCCGCGGTCTTTGAACGAACCCGTGGGGTTCATGCCCTCGAACTTCACCCAGACCTGGGCACCCGTGCGGGCCGACAGAGCCGGCGCGGGAATCAGCGGGGTACCACCCTCGCCCAGCGTGATGATGGGCGTCGCGTCGCTGATGTTCAGGCGGTCGGCGTACTCGTGCAGCACGCCCCTCCACTGCCGCGACGGGATACGGGGGCTTTCGGTGGCCATTAGGCTCCTTCAACTCTCAAGACAGATTTCACGCATGTCACGGCCTCGTGCCGGGCCACCGCGTCGACCGTGGCAGACAGGGCCGCGTCGGTCGACTGGTGCGTGACAATGACAAGGGTAGCGGTGGAGCGCTCAGACTCCGAACGCGACCCGACAGACTGCTGCACCGCTTCGACAGAGACGGAGTGCTCGCTGAAGATGCTGGCGATCCTCGCCAGAACGCCGGGCTCGTCGACAACCTCGAGGGTGATCTGGTAGCGGGTGAGCACGGTGCCGATAGGCAGAATGGGCAAGAACGAGGTGAAGACCTCACCCACCCCGGGCCCGCCCGCAACATGTCGCCTCGCTGCCGAAACCAGGTCGCCGAGCACCGCGGATGCTGTCTCCAGCCCTCCCGCCCCGGCACCGTAGAACATGAGGTCGCCGGCCGCCTCAGCCTCGACGAACACCGCGTTCTTCGCACCGTGAACGGCAGCGAGCGGATGCAGTCTCGACACCAGCGCGGGGTGCACCCGCGCCGACACGCCCTCGGCGCCGGTCTCGGGGTCGACCACCCGCTCGCAGATGGCGAGCAGCTTCACCACATAGCCCGAACGACGGGCCTGGTCGACCATCGTGGAGGTGACGCCGGTGATTCCCTCCCGGTAGACCGCATCGACGGGAACCGCCGTGTGAAAGGCGAGGCGCGCGAGGATGGCCGCCTTCTGCGCGGCGTCATACCCCTCGATGTCGGCGGTGGGGTCTGCCTCGGCGTAACCCAGCTCAGTGGCGGCGGCCAGGGCGGCCTCCATTGTGTCTCCGTCGACATCCATGCGGTCGAGGATGTAGTTGGTGGTGCCGTTCACGACGCCGAGGATGCGCTTGACCCGGTCACCCGCGAGGCTGTCGCGCAGCGGCCGGATGATGGGAATCGCTCCCCCGGCAGCAGCCTCGTAGTACAGCTGCGCGCCCACTTGCTCTGCCGCCTCGAACAACTCGTTGCCGTGCAGCGCAAGCAGCGCCTTGTTGCCCGTGACCACGTCGGCACCGGAGTGCAGCGCCTGCAGAATGTAGCTGCGCGCCGGCTCGATGCCGCCCATCAACTCGATGACGATGTCGGCCGAGAGAATGAGCGATTCGGCGTCGGTCGTGTAGAGCTCCTGCGGCAGGTCGACACTGCGCTCGGCGTCGACGTTGCGCACGGCGATGCCGACGAGCTCGAGCCCGGCACCCACTCGTGAGGCGAGTTCGTCGCTGTGCTCGATGAGCAGCTGCGCCACGCGGGCACCCACGTTGCCGGCGCCGAGCAGCGCGATCTTCAGGTTGCGGTATTCGATCATGATGCTTTCCGGGGCTCTGACGCGGCGCGTGCCGGGGCGTGGTTCGGGGCAGTGGTGGCCGTGGTGGCGGATGTCCCCGTGGCTACGGATGCGGCCGTGGTGGCGGATGTCCCCGTGGTGGCGGATGACCCCGCGGCTGCGGATGCGGCCGTCGTGGCGGTGCGGGTGGAGCGCGCCAGCCCCGGGTCACGGGCGAGCAGGTCGTCGACGCTCTCGCCGCGCATGATGAGCCGAGCCGAGCCGCCCTGCACTGCTACTACGGGCGGGCGCCCCAGATAGTTGTAGTTGCTCGAGAGCGACCAGCAGTAGGCGCCGGTGGCGGCCACGGCCACGGTGTCACCGGGGGTCACGTCTGCCGGCAGGTAGTCGGCGTAGACCACGATGTCACCGCTCTCGCAGTGCTTGCCGGCAATGCGCACCAGCAGGGGCTCGGCCGTCGACACGCGGCCGGCGATGCGCACGCTGTAGTCGGCACCGTAGAGCGCTGGGCGGGCGTTGTCGCTCATGCCGCCGTCGACGCTCACGTAGGTGCGCACGGCGGTGTCGGCACCATTCTCGGCGCTTCCGTCTGCGCCGCCCTCTGCCTTGCCCTCTGCATTGGCATCTGCACTGGCATCTGCACTGGCATCTGCACTGGCCTTTGCACTGGCCTCGACGCCCACGCTCACGGGCTTCACTGTTCCCACGGTATAGAGCGTCGCCGTCGACGGGCCGATGAGCACGCGGCCCGGCTCGAACGCAACGTGCGGCACCGGGATGCCGAGGCGAGCGCACTCCGAACCGACGATGTCGGCCAACTGCTCTGCAAGCTGCCCCACCGGCGTCGGGTCGTCGGCGCGCGTGTAGGCGATGCCGAACCCACCGCCGAGGTTCAGCTCGGGAATCTCGCCGCCCTCGAGCAGCGCCGCGTGCACGTCGAGCAGGCGCGCCGCCGACTCGCTGAAACCGTCGCTGCCGAAGATCTGCGAACCGATGTGGCAGTGCAGGCCGAGAAAGCGCAGGCTGCTGTGCGACCGGATGGCCGCCACCAGCTCGGGAGCGTCGCTAAGTGCGGTGCCGAACTTCTGGTCGTCGTGCGCTGTGGCGAGAAAGTCGTGGGTGTGAGCGTGCACGCCGCTGTTCACCCGCAGGCGCACGGCCTGCACGCGGCCGTGGCGAAGCGCTGCGGCAGCAACGCGCTCGACCTCGATGGGACTGTCGATCACGATGGCGCCCACGCCGTACTCGACGGCCTCGTCGATCTCGGCGAGCGACTTGTTATTGCCGTGGTACCCGATGTGTTCGGGTGAGACGCCGGCGCCGATGGCCACGGCGAACTCGCCCGCGCTGCACACGTCGATGCTGAGGCCTTCGCCGGTCATCCATTCGGCGACGGCAGAGGAGAGAAACGCCTTGGCGGCGTAGTAGACAGTGACGTCGGTGCCGATGCGCGCGAACGCACCCTCGAACGATGCGCGGAAGTGGCGCGCGCGGCCCCGGGCGTCTGCCTCGTCGACCACATAGAGCGGAGTGCCGAAGCGGGCCACGAGCTCCGAGGCGGCAACGCCACCGAGCGAGAGTTCGCCGGTGCTCGTGCGCGTGGCAGAACCGGGCCAGACGGCGGGAGGGAGATCATTGGCGTCGGCGGGCAGCGTGAGCCACGACGGCGCGAGCGGATTGGCAGTCATCGGGTGAACCTCTGGCACATCGAGCGGGGCCCGGCGGTGGTCGGCGGGCTCAGGGCAGCTGGGGGCGAGCGAACCCGGATTGGTCCCTGAAGCCGTCAATAAGGCAATTCTAGCGGAATCCGTGAGTGGCTCGAATCGTGTTACACGCGAACCTGATGAATTCTCTATACTTGGTGAGAATTCATCGATGAAGGAGGCCGAATGACCACCACCGCTCGAAACACGCCCGCACGGTTCGGTGCGCAGCATGCCACACGTCGGCGGGCCCGTCGTGGGCCGCTCGTCGCGACGCTCGCGGTCTCGTTCTCGCTCGCGCTGTCGTTCGCGGTCTCCGGGTGCTCGGCGAGTGCCTCCCTCACCGTGCCGGCCAGCGAATTCGCCACCGGGGTCACGAACACCCTCGTGAAGCAGGTCGCCGCCGGTACCCCGTCTCCCACCGTCGACTGCGGCAGCGACCCCATCGCCCTCGTCAACGACTCCGTAGTGCACTGCGACCTCACGGCCGACGACTCCCCCGGCGTGCACTACGACACGGCGGTCACCATCAGCAACGTGAAAGGCAGCGACTACCACATCGACATCAAGGTCGCCGACCAGCCGAAGTGAGTGGGGTGTTCAGCCGCAGCTGCCCGTGGCGCTCAGCGAGGCGGCACTCAAGACCAGGTTCGTCGCGGTCGCGTCGACCGTCACCTGCCCTGGCGAGGGCGTGATGCCCGTGATCTCGACTCTCGGCGGCAGGTACTTCGCCACACAGATGCTGATCGGCTTCGCCACCACGGCTTTCAGCGCCCCGCTCACGTCGAAACTCGCAGAACCCGCCGACAGCTTCGCGTTCACGGGAGTCAGAAGAACGTCGGCACCCGAGGGGGTCGCCGTCGCCGTCGCGTCGTACCCGAACGACAGGCCGAGCACACTCACCGAACCCTGATACCCCACCGTGCCGTCGCCGAGCGTGATCGAGTTCGAGCCCGGAATCGACAGAAACCGGTTCACGGCCGCTTCATCGAGGGTGAGAGTCGCCGCGATCCGCGGTACGGGCTTCGACTGGTCGGTCGACACACCGTTGGCCACGACCTTCGCCTGCAGCGGCGTTCCGTCGACCGCCAGCCCGGCACCGGTGAGGGTGACCTCGTCGAACGTTCCGCTGGCGTACTGCTCGAGAAACGACCATCCGCCAATCTGAACCGTCACGTCACCCGTGACGTTCGACGGCAGCCTGTCGAGCATCGCCCGTCTGACCTGCCCCTCGGCGAACGATCTCAGGCCCACATCGGCCACGACCAGCCCACCCGCCACGACCACCACGGCGATCGCGACTCCGGTCAGCACCCTGCTTCGGCGTCTCATCGCTCGCCTCACATGCGGTCGGGCGCAGAGACGCCGAGCAGCTCGAGGCCGTTGCGAATGACCTGGCCGGTGGCGTCGTTCAGCCACAGACGCGTGCGGTGCAGGTCGGTGACCGGCTCGTCTCCGAGCGGAAGCACCCGGCACACCGAATACCAGCGGTGGTAGTGCCCGGCAACCTCTTCGAGGTAGCGGGCAACGCGGTGCGGCTCCCGCAGCTCGGCCGACTGTGCCACGATACGCGGCAGTTCCTGAAGCGACCCGAGCAGCTCGGTCTCGGCCTCGTGGCTGAGCAGCGACGGCTCGAACACACTGCGGTCGACGCCGGCCGCCGCCGCGTTCTTCGCCACCGAGCGAGTGCGCGAGTGCGCGTACTGCACGTAGAACACGGGGTTGTCGTTGGTGCGCGAGCGCAGCACCTCGCCGTCGAGCGACAGCGGCGAATCGGCCGGGTAGCGGGCGAGCCAGTACCGCAGGGCATCCGCGCCGACCCAGGCCACCAGGTCGTCGAGCTCGATGATGTTGCCGGCGCGCTTCGAGAGCTTGGCACCGTTCAGGTTGACCAGCTGGCCGATGAGCACCGAGATGTTCACGTCGGGGTCGTCGCCGGCCGCCGCTGCGAGCGCCTTCAATCGGCCCACGTACCCGTGGTGGTCTGCACCGAGCAGGTAGATCTTCTCGGTGAAGCCGCGGTCTTTCTTGTTCAGGTAGTACGCCGCGTCGGCCGCGAAGTACGTCGTGATGCCATTGCCGCGGGTGAGCACGCGGTCTTTGTCATCGCCGAAGTCGGTGGTCTTCACCCACACCGCGTCGTCTTTCTCGTACACGTGGCCCTGCTCGCGCAGGCGCACGGCGGCCTGGTCGATGAGGCTGAGGCCCGTCTCGGGGTCGGTCTCGTGCAGGCTGAGTTCGGAGAAGAACACGTCGAAGTGCACGTTGAAGCTCTCAAGCGAGGTTTTGATCTCTTCGAGCTGCTGGCGGTAGCCGATGTCGCGGGCAACGCCCACGGCCTCGTCGTGCGGCAGCTCGGCGAGGTTCGGAACCTGCTCGAGAACCTTCGCGGCGAGCTGCTGGATGTACTCGCCGGGGTAGCCCTTCTCGGGCGTGGGCTCGCCCTTCGCGGCGGCGAGAATGGATGCCCCGAAATTGTCCATCTGGTTGCCGGCGTCGTTGATGTAGTACTCGGTCGTGACCTCCGCACCCGATGCGCTGAGCACCCGCGCGATGGCGTCGCCGAGGGCCGCCCACCTCGTGTGGCCGAGGTGCAGCGGGCCGGTGGGGTTGGCCGAGACGAACTCCATGTTGACGCTCAGGCCGTCGAGCTGGTGGTTGTGGCCGTAGCTGTCACCGGCGACGAGAATGGAGCGGGCGATCTCGCCTGCGGCAGCGGTGTCGAGAGTGATGTTGATGAAGCCGGGACCCGCGACATCCACCTTCGACACACCGGCGATGGCGGAGATCTCGGGCACAAGCTCGGCGGCGAACGCGCGCGGGTTGGTGCCGAGGCTCTTTGCCAGCTTCATGGCGATGTTCGAGGTCCAGTCGCCGTGGTCGCGGTTGCGCGGGCGCTCGAGCAGCACGTCAGCCGCTGTGATGGAGGCCGAGCCGTCGAGGCGGGCGGTCACAATGTCGAACAGAGCGCTGGAAAGATCTTCGGGAGTCACGGTCTACGAGTCTATCTCGGCGCCGCGTGGGGCCCCGAGACACCGTGCGTCAGTGCAGCCGGTCAGTGCAGTGGGTCAGTGCAGCCGGTCAGTGCAGCTGAACGAGCTCGCGGGTGTCATCGTGGGGCAGGGCATCCGCTGTGGCCGTCACTTCGAGAGCCGTAAGGGTGAGCCAGCCCCCGTGGTTGGTGAGAAAGGCCGTATCAGCAGCATCGCGACCCGTGGCGATGCGAACAAGGCTCTGACGGGGTGCGAGCGCCGTGGCATCGACGATGAACCATTCGCCGTCGATGTAGGCCTCGGCAACCGCGTGGAAATCCATGGGGCGAAGGCCCGGCGCGTACACCGACACCAGCCGCGCCGGCACGTCGAGGCCGCGCAGCAGCGTGATCACCAGGTGGGCATAGTCGCGGCACACGCCCTGGCGGCTCAGCAGAGTGCGTACGGCTCCGTCGGTGGGCAGGCTCGACCCGGGAACATAGCTGAGCTTCTCGCCCACCCACGACGAGACGCAATCGAGCAGTATGCGCCCTTCGAGCCCCCGAAATTCGGAGCGCGCCGTCGGCAGCAGCATGTCTGACTCGCAGTAGCGGCTCGGTCGCAGGTACGTGATGAGGTCGTTCTTCGTCACCGGAACCGCGGTCTCGAGGCCGTCGACTTCTGCCCAGTAGTTGAGGCTCAGGTGCCCGGCTCCGGCGTCGAACTCGTGCAATCGGGTTCCGTGCACGTCGAGAATCTCGACCGGCGTGATCGGATGCCCGTTGTACAGGTACTCGATCGACTCCTTCTGCGTGGCAAGCCCAGCAGCTACGGCTATGGAGAAAACAAGGTTTGCGGGGGCGTCGATGTCACATTCGATGTGTGCGCTGACCGTTCGCTTCATGATCACGATCCTGCCACGAATTTCGGGCGATTCTGGCACCCCGATTCGTGCACGCAGGGCCTTGTCGGGCAGCCCGACACCCGGGTAGAAGTCAGTGAGTACTTCTTCTGCCGCATCGAGGTCACGAAGCTCGCAGAACGCGCTCGGTACCTGAGCGACATCGACCGGAACGTCATAGTCACTCGTGCGCGGAGCCGTCGGAGCTGGCTCGGTTGACCCCGTGCATCACGACCCACCCGCTCAGAGGCGGCCGAGTGCGGTGAGGAAGCGCTTGGTGTACGCGAGAGCCGGGATGGGGGGCGTGGAGTTGCAGGTGTTCGAGAGGGCAGTCTGACCGCAGGGCACGTCGCGATCGAGCGACCAGTAGTGCAGCCCGGCCAATTTGTTCTGCACGGCGTACGCCGTCATCTCGTCGATGTCCTGCAACGTGAACACCTCGTCGGAGATGTCGTTGAGGGCGATCATCGGGGTGAGTTCGATCTGTGTCAGAGGAACGGTCGGGTAGGTGTGACGGAGGTTCGTCACGGCCTGCACGGCCGAGAGGCCCATATCGCAGACGGAACCGCCCATCACGCAGACTGAAGCCGAGGCCGGGCCGTAGTCCATCACCATGAGGTTGATGGTGTAGTTGCGGATCCCCGACGCAAGCACCGTTTTGATCACCGTGTCACCGGTCGAATTCACCCCGCCGTAGCTGCCGTCAGAGGCGCCGAGTGTGGCGACGGTGAAGGAGAAGCGCAGGTTCGGGTAGCTGCTCTGAACAGCGGCCACCGCCGTCACCAGATTGCGGATGTCGGCTTCCGACTGCCCACGCTCGATGTCGAAGTCGACACCGATGAGGTTGCTACTCGCGTAGCGATCGATGAACGTGCGCATGCCGGCGGCAGACGAGCAGGTGAAGCTGCCTGCCGCGCCACCAGCGCTGACGATGTAGTCATAGTTGGCCGCGTCGAGTCCGGCGATGTTGGCATCGGCGAAGGCCGCTGCAGAGACGCCCGCCCAGTTCTCTGTGCCGCAGTCACCCGTGGCGAACGCCAGCGTGATTGCGTTCAGCTGGGGCAGTGTCGACTGCAGGGTCGTGCCGCTGCCGACGAGTGGGGTCGGCGATCCATTGACCGCTGTGGTTCCCATGGTGTAGCCGGTGCTCCAGAACATGGCCTGGGCAATGTCTTTGTACGGGCTGAAGACCAGCCCGCTGGGCGTGCCGGTGACGGGCGGGGTGGGGCTGGGAGTCGGAGTTGGGGTCGGCGTCGGAGTTGGGGTCGGCGTTGGGGTCGGCGTCGGCGTACTGGTGCTGCCGTCGCAGGTCGTCTCGCTCCAGTACTGCGGCGCAGCGCTCGGCGACCACCAGTTCGGCGCGAACGTCGACACGTATGCCTTGCCGTTGAACGTCACCTTGTCGCCCTTCGCGTACGCAGGATCGCCGGAGTAGGGCTGAGCGAACGGCCGGCAGGCCGTGGGTATCGGCGTAGGTGTGGGTGTGGGCGTAGGGGTGACCGTCGGGCTCGGCGTCGCAGTCGGCGTAGTGGTGTCGCAGGTCGTCTCGCTCCAGTACTGAGGCGCAGTGCTCGGCGACCACCAGTTCGGGGCGAACGTCGACACGTACGCCTTGCCGCTGAAGGTCACCTTGTCGCCCTTGGCATAGGCAGGGTCGCCCGAGTACGGCTGCTGGAATGGCGCACAGCTCGTCGTCGTGGCGGCTGAGGCGACCGCCGCGACTCCCCCGATCGCTGCTGTCATGACAATGCCGAGGATGGTGATCACTGTCAGCACCCGGCGGATCAGGCTCCGCTCCGCGGGCCCACCGGCTCTCTTGCGTACATGGTGGCCTCTCGAGGCTCCGCCAGCGTCGTCGTTCGGTCGCATCCACGTCATAGTTTTCCCCCAGAGAATCGCCGGTTGTGCGTGAGCTGAAACGCACGGTGGCGAGGCCGCTGAGTCTACTGGTAGCCGGGGCGTGGGGCCGAGCATCCGCGTCTCAGCGAGCTGGCGGCGGTAAACAAGAACCGCGCTTCGACGCAGGCGCTCGCGCGAGAGTTCCGCCCGGAATCGCGACTGCACTGCTCGGAAGACGAGCCGCTGATGCGGAAATGCCGCTGGTGAGAAAGTACCGCTGGTGGCCCCAGGCAGATTCGAACTGCCGCCCCTGCCTCCGGAGGGCAGTGCTCTATCCCCTGAGCTATGGGGCCCGGAGTGCGATGTCTAGGTTAGCACTGGCCGCGGGGTGCGTCTTCACGTGACGCCCGCGACGGCAGCGGCCGCGGTCTCATAGCAAGCGCAAAGAGAGAGCAGAGCATCCATCAAGGCCGGTCAGATGTGATAGCTCTCATGAAACCTCACGATGAGCGCATGACAGAGAACACGACCGACCGTCAGTGGCTGGATGCCCAGGGCGACCCCATCGACGAAGAAGACCGGGGGCTCGTCTACGACGTTCGCACCCTGGTGAACCGCCGCAACGTGCTCGGGCTGTTCGGCGGCATCGCTACGGCGTCGCTTCTGGCGGCCTGCTCGACGCCGACATCCGCGGCGAGCGGAGCGACGGCCAGCGCGAACGCTTCAGCAACAGCGAGCGCCACGGCGGCGGCCACTGCATCGGCAACCGCAACGACCGCCGGCGACGTGACCGAGGTGCCAGACGAGACGGCCGGCCCTTACCCGGGCGACGGATCGAACGGGGTCGATGTGCTCGGCGACTCCGGCATCGTGCGCAGTGACATCCGGTCGAGTTTCGGGTCGTCGACGACGACCGCGCCGGGGGTGCCGTTGACCATTCAACTCGGTGTGCGCGATGCGTCGACGGGAGCAGCACTCACGGGTGCCGCGGTCTATCTGTGGCACTGCGACCGTGATGGAGCGTATTCGCTCTACAGCAAAGGCATCACGTCAGAGAACTATCTGCGCGGGGTACAGGCGGTCGATGCATCGGGAATCGTCACATTCACTTCGATCTTTCCGGCCTGTTACTCGGGTCGGTGGCCGCACATCCACTTCGAGGTGTACGCAAATGTAGCGACGGCGGTGGCTTCGGGCCCGATCGTCAAGACGTCGCAGATCGCGATGCCCAAAGAGACCTGCGACGTGGTTTACGCAACCAGTGGGTACGCGCAGAGTGTGAAGAACCTGGCGAGCGTGAGCCTCAGCACCGACAACGTATTCAGCGACGACGGGGCCATCCACCAGATCGCCACGGTGTCGGGGTCGGTTGACGCGGGGTTCACAGCCGCCCTGACCGTCGGGGTGTGATGCGCGCTGGGGTGGGCGAATGTAACGGTTTGGGCCACGAAATGTCAAGGGCAGCCGAGTTCTGCACAAATTGCGGCTCAAACGCCGTGTTTGCGCGGGTCTGATCGCGGTAGACGCTACGCTGACAGCAGCAATTGACCCCCAGTAACACCCCCATGACCCAGCGTCGGGCCACAGCTCCTCACGCTCTTCGACGGGTCGCCTCACCGTTCGATAAGAAACCAGGAGCACACAATGACGTTGGCCCTCGTCTTAATCATTGTCACAGTGTGGGTGATTGTGTCGCTGCCGGTTGCGCTTATCATCGGTCGCATCCCGCGCTTAGCCGAACGGGCCGAGCTGCAGCGCTCACAGCCGACGGGTACCGTCGGTACCATCCCGCGCTGAACGCGGTTGTGATCACGCGCTGAGAGCGACTCAGACGCGGGCTGCCACCAGCGCGGTGAGCAGTACGCGCAGCTGACCGGCTGGCGCTCCTGGGTCTTCGGGGTGCCACTGCACGCCCAAGACCGGCGCGGTGATGTGCTCGAGCGCCTCGGCTGTTCCGTCGGGTGCCACGGCAGCGACCATGAGGCCCTCGCCAAGAGTCGACACGGCTTGGTGGTGCGCGCTCTGCACCCGGATGCCGGTGCTGCCGAAACGCGCCGCGAGAGTGCTGGCCGCATCCAGTTCGACCGCGTGAGACGACATGGTCGCCGACACTGCGACGCCCGTACGCCGGTGCAGCCCGGTCTCGTCGAGATGCTGCGTGAGGGTGCCGCCGAGCGCCACATTGATGATCTGGTGCCCCCGGCAGATGCCGAGAAGCGGTGTCTTTCGTTCGACCGCACGCCGAACGAGCGCGATCTGGCCGAGATCGGCCTCGGTCGAATGTGCGCCTTCGGCCGGGTATCCGGATGCCCCACCATAGAATCGCGGGTCAACGTCTTCGCCGCCCATGATCACCACGGCGTCGGCGTCGTCGGTGAGCGCAAGAAGCGCTCGTGGGCCGAGGTCGGCCGCGGCCAGCCGGGTCACCTCGAAGCCGAGTTCGGTCGCCTCGCGCACCACACGCGAGTTGAGCACGTCGACGTACGAGTGGTATTCGGGGCGGGTCGGGCGATGCGCAGAAACCTCGACCACGACCAGTCGGCGGCGTTCGAGGTGCTCGGCCCGAGCTTCCGGCGTGCGGGTGATAGAACCGAAGACAGCGCCAGGGGCAGCCGATGTGAGTGTCATGCTGCGCCCTCCTCGTGCATCAACGGTGCTCAGCAGGCTCGACGCCCGCACGTGTTCCTACAGTCAACGCTGCCGTCGCCCCGCCCGCCACCGGGCGCGTAACGCGGTGTCACACTTCTGCGTCGCGCTTCTGCCGCAGAAACGACTTCTGAAGCGCCCCGGCCGCGCGGGCCGGCGCCGTGCCAGACTGAGATCGTGCCAGCTACGTTTCTTGTTGTCCCCGAGTGGCAGGGCTCCGGTTCGAGCCGCGCCATGC
Organism: Subtercola sp. RTI3; assembly: GCF_035018625.1. Classification (NCBI taxonomy): domain Bacteria; kingdom Bacillati; phylum Actinomycetota; class Actinomycetes; order Micrococcales; family Microbacteriaceae; genus Subtercola; species Subtercola sp. RTI3. The sequence goes on from NZ_JASJXO010000015.1 coordinate 49,946, forward strand.
AGCTCATCGACGGTGCCGACGCCATTGCGGGCGACCTCCCCGCGGCCGTGACCCGGCGTGTGAGCGTTCCCCTCGGTTCGGGTGAGAGCCTCGGTACCGGGGTGAGTCGCATCAGTGCGCTGCACACGGTGCGCGACGCGGTGGCGCAGGCGCTCGACCAGCTGGCGGCCGCTGCCGCGATCGATGCCGTCAACGCCACTGCCGATCCCGATCCCGATCCCGATCCCGATCCCGATCCCGATCCCGCGAGCATCCCCCGCCCGCGCGCCGACATCGTCGTCACCATCGGCGGCGACTGTGGAGTCGAACTCGCCCCCATCACGGCCGCAAAGCGCACCCACCCGAAGCTGGCCGTGGTCTGGCTGGATGCCCACGCCGACCTGCTCACCCCCGAAACCTCCGACACCGGAGCCTTCTCAGGTATGACGCTTCGCACCCTGCTCGGCGAGGGCTCAGAGCTGCTCGTTGCGGCACCGGGGCAGCGCCTCGAGGCGTCGCACGTGGTACTGGCCGGGGTGCGCTCCTTCGACGATGCCGAAGAGGAGTACATCCGGAAGCACAGCATCACCCTTGTCGACGTCGACGCTCTCTCGCAGAGCGAAGAACTGGAGCGGGGCGATGCTCTCGTCGAGGCGATTCGGGCCACCGGTGCCGACAGCGTCTACCTGCACGTCGACCTCGATGTGCTCGACCCCGCCGAGATTGCGGGCATCAGTTTTCCTGAGCCGTTCGGCGTCACCGTTGCAGCCCTCGTCGAGAACATCACCGCCGTGCGCCGGGCGTTCGCGCTGGTCGGTGCCGGCATCACCCAGTTCGCCCCTTCGAGCCCCGATGCCGCGTCAGACGACCTGTCAGCGGTGCTGCGCATCATCTCGGCGCTGACCCGCGCACTCTGACCCACACGCTGGCCGGCGCGCCCTGACCAGGGCACTCCGACCCGCACGCTCCTGCCGCCACTCGGCTCTACTCCCCCGGGCCCACGCTGGCAAGCATCGCCCGCCATTCAGACGCCTGTCACACCCCGGCGCTAGTGTGAGACGAAACCCGCTGCCGGCGCACCCCGCGCCCGGCCGTCGAGAGGAACACCGTGGCCACACCAGACTCTGGCAGCACATTCGACGTCATCGTCATCGGCGCCGGCGCCGTGGGCGAGAACGTTGCAGACCGCGCAAAGCAGGGCGGCTTGAGTGTCGCCCTCGTCGAAGCCGAACTGGTGGGCGGCGAGTGCTCGTACTGGGCCTGCATGCCGTCGAAGGCGTTGCTCCGAAGCGGCGCGGTCGTTCGTGCGGCGCAGAAGGTGGGCGGCGCGCGTGAGGCCGTCACCGGCAGCATCGACGTGCAGGCCGTGCTGAAGCGGCGCAACTCCACGGTGAACAACTTCGACGACTCCAGCCAGGCCGACTGGGTGAAGGGTGCCGGGCTCGAACTCGTTCGCGGCCACGCCCGCTTCACCGGGGTCAAGACGATCGAGGTCACCGCGCCCGACGGCACGATCAGCACCCTCACCGCTCGCCACGCTGTCGTCGTCTCCACCGGTTCTGCCGCTCTGCTGCCCGACATTCCGGGCCTTCGCGACGCGAGCCCGTGGAGCAGCCGCGAAGCCACCTCGTCAAAGGTCGTTCCGGCGCGACTCGCCATCATGGGCGGCGGGGTTGTCGGTGCCGAGATGGCCACGGCCTACGCCTCACTCGGATCGCAGGTCACCCTGCTCTCCCGCAGCGGCCTGCTCGGCAACCAAGAACCGTTCGCCGGTGAGATGGTGCGCGACGCGCTCATCGAGCTGGGCGCCGACGTGAAGATCGGCGTCAACGTCACCGCGGTCAGCCGTAACGGCGCTGGTGGCGAAGTCACGCTCACCCTCGATGACGGCAGTCAGCTCGTCGTCGACGAACTGCTTGTGGCCGTCGGCCGCACGCCGAACACCGGCGACCTGGGGCTGTCGAGCATCGGTCTCGAGCCGAACAGCTGGCTGAACACCGACGACACGCTTCTGGTTCAGGATGCCGATCAAAAGCCCCTCGAGGGTGAGTGGCTCTACGCCACCGGCGACGTCAACCACCGCGCACTCCTCACTCACCAGGGCAAGTACCAGGCCCGGGCAGCCGGAGACGTCATCGCCGCCCGCGCCCTCGGCAAGCCAATGTCGACCGGCCCCTGGGGCGCCCACGTCGCCACAGCAGACCACGAAGCCGTGCCGCAGGTGACCTTCACCGACCCCGAGGTCGCCTCCGTCGGTCTCACGGCAGCGGCGGCAGAGAAGGCCGGCTACCGCACGAAGGTCGTCGACTACAACATCGGCTGGGTGGCCGGGGCGTCTGTCACGGCCGACGGCTACACGGGCCAGGCCCGCATGGTGGTCGACGAAGACCGTCAGGTCGTTCTCGGTGTCACCTTTGTCGGCCAAGAGGTCGCTGAGCTGCTGCACTCCGCCACGGTGGCGGTGGTGGGTGAGGTTCCGCTCTCCCGTCTGTGGCACGCGGTGCCGTCGTACCCGACGATCAGCGAGGTGTGGTTGCGACTGCTCGAGACCTACGGCCGCGATGCGTCGAGCTTCTAAGCTGTGGGCATCCAGACCCTGAAGGCGCTGGGCCGCGCTTACGCGGTGCCGGCACTGAAATCGGCCCTCATCGCCCCTCCGCTCGCGCGGGCCGGGTTTCTGTACGCGACGCTTGTGGGTGTCGTGTGGGGTGCCGTGCTCAGCACCGGTCGCATTCGCCGCGTGAACGGCTTGTTCGTGTTCACCGGTGTTCCGCAATGGGCGTTCTCGCGCGGCGGGTCGTGCATCGGTGGGGTCTACCTCACCGACACGAACGCCGCGGCTACCGTGCTCGAGCACGAGGCCGTGCACCGCGAGCAGTGGATGCGGTACGGCCTGCTCTTTCCTCTGCTGTACTTTCGGGCCGGAACCGACCCGCTCACAAACAGGTTCGAGATCGAGGCAGGCCTCGAGAAGGGTGGTTACCGGTGAACGGTATGCCAGATGACACCGGCAGGTCAGTGGCGACAGGGGCGACAGGCATGTCGGGCAAGACCGTCGTCATCACGGGCGGGAGCTCGGGCATCGGCCGTGCGGCCGCTCGCGCGCTGGCCGCTGACGGCGCCCGCGTGGCGGTGGTGGGTCGCAACCCCGAACGCACGCACCAGGTTGCCGACGAGATCGGCGGCGAAGCATTTCTCGCCGACTTCGACCGGCTCGACGACGTGCGCAGGCTCGCGGATGCCCTACTCACCCGCTTCGCACGAATCGACGTGCTGGCGAACAACGCCGGCGGCCTCATCTCGAAGCGGGCTGACACCGTCGATGGCCACGAGCGCACGATTCAGAGCAACCATTTCGCGCCGTTCCTGCTGACCAACCTGCTGTTGCCCCGGCTGCGGCAGAACGCCGCCGAGGCGCCGGTGCGCATCATCGCGACCGCCAGCAGCGCTAACTCATTCGGCCGGCTGCGGCTCGACGACCTCGATCTGCGCCACAGGCGCTGGCTCGCGGGCTGGAGCGCCTATGGGCAGGCGAAGCTGGCCAACATCGTCTTCACCGACGAGCTAGCCCGGCGAACGGCGGGCAGCGGTATTGAGGCGTACAGCTTTCACCCGGGGTTCGTTGCGACGTCATTCGGGGCCGACACCGCCCTGCTGAAGTTCGCCAACACGGTCGGCGGCGGGCGGCTCGGGCTGAGCCCCGAAGCGGGCGCGGTGCCACTCGTGCAGCTCGCTTCGGTACCCAACGTGGGCTCCCCCAGCGGAACCTACTTCAGCCAGCTGAAGCCGAACGGGCACACCGCCCGGCAGGCGGGTGACGCGGCGCTGGCGTCGGCCTTCTGGGCAGCGTCAGAGCGTGCGGTCGGCTGGAGCGCACCGCCCACGGCCTGATCACTGGCCCGATGCCAACCGCCACCGCTGGGCGAAGTCTGTCAGCGAACGAAGGTGCCGGAGCCGGTGCTGCTGCCGATGCGATCGACCATGTCGAGACGCAGTTCGTGGACGAGTGCCTCCGTGCCGTCGATGAAGACGACCAGTTCGCCGCCGTCGACCTCGAGGTCACCGGTCGACATCTCGCTGACCCAGGCACGAACCGCGCGCCCCAAGGCTTGGCCCGGCCGGCATGTCTCGCAGGTGCCGGGCTCTCCCGAGCGCGTCTCGCGCACGAGCCAGGCCACGGTGATGAGTTCGGGGGTCTCGAACGGTACGATTTCTGCCGCGCTGGCAACCTCGACGAAGACCTGCCCGCGTACCCGCTCGCCCAAACCGTTGACGAGGTGCTGCAGGGTCGCAATCGACGACGCCGAGCCCGCCAGAAGTACCCGACTGGTGCCCTCGGTGGCCGTCACTAGGCCATTCATCACTACACTCATTGTGATTCAAGCATAGGCTTGCCTTACCTAACAACGCAAGCGCCTGATGCTGCGAAAACCACGTGAACGGGCCCGCCGACGGTTGCGTGATCAGCCGCGGGCGTTCCAGACGGGCGGGTGCACGAGGTCCCAGCGGAGACGGCGTTCGAGCTGACGCCCGATGGCGAACAGGGTCGCCTCGCCGCCCGGCCGCCCGATGAGCTGCACGCCGAGCGGCAACCCGGCGGCGGTTGTCCCCACGGGCAGTGTGATGGCCGGCAGGCCTGTGACATTCACGAACGACGTGAAGGGCGTGTACTGCACTTGCTGCGCGAAGTTGTGCTCGCCGTCGACCGCGTCGAACCAGCCCACGGGTCGCGGTGGCAGCGCCAGGGTCGGTGTGACGATCGCGTCGAAGCTCGCGAACTGTTCGATGACCGAGCGTTCGTAGGCCGAGAGCGTCGACAGTGCCTGCGCGAGGTCGGCCGCACTCAGTTCACGCCCGCGGTGCATCAGCCAGCGCGTCAGCGGTTCGAGCAGGTGCTCGTTCGAGTCATCGGCGGGCAGCAGTGCCGCACCGGCCTGCCAGATGGTGCGAAAAGCGGGGGCGTACTGCTCGCTCGGCGGCAGCGACACCTGTTCGAGCCCGTGGCCGAGCGAGGCGAGCAGCCCCAGCGTCTGCTCGTAGGTCTGCCGCACCTCGGAGTCGATGGTGATCTCGTAGGCGGTGTCCCACGGCGACTCGAGCAGGCTGCCCAGCTGAAAGCGGCCTTCGCCGCGGATGGCCGCCCCGAGGTACTGCCCGTCGGAGTTCTCGGGGGCGCGCAGGCTGAAGTGGTGCCGGGGGCGGGAGCCGTTCGGGCTGATCATGCCGTCAAGCAGCAGTGCGGCATCCGACACCGTTCTGGCCAGCGGGCCTCCGACGGGCAGCCCGGCCAGCGCGCCGATGCCCGACGTCGAGGGAACCAGGCCACGCGTGGGTTTCACGCCCACGAGCCCGGTGGCTGCGGCGGGAATGCGAATGGAGCCGCCGCCGTCGCTGCCCGGCGCGAACGGCAGCATGCCGGAGGCCACGGCCACCGCTGCTCCGCCACTGGAACCACCCGGGCCGAGCGTGGGGTCGTAGGGGTTACGAGCGGGCGGCGCCACGAGGTTCTCGGTGTAACTCGGCAGGCCGAACTCGGGCGTGGCCGTCTTGCCGAGGCTCACCCCGCCGGCCGCGTCGAGCACCTCGGCGATCTCGTCGGATTCGTCTGGAACAAAATTCTCGAACAGCCGCGAACCGAAGGTGGTGCGAACCCCCGCCCGGCGCACGAGGTCTTTGTCACCGAACGGCAAACCCCAGAGAGTGCTGCTGCGAGGAACTTCGTCTTCGACGTACCGCGCCCGCTCGCGGGCCTTCTCGGCCGTGACCTCGTGAAAGGCGCCCAGCTGGGGATTCAGCCGTTCGATGCGTGCCAGGTAGTGGTCGGTCAGTTCGAGAACGCCCACCTCGCCCGTCTGTAGGAGCGCGTACTGTTCGAGGGCAGTGAGATCGTGCAGCTCTGACATGCTCCGAGCCTACGCCGGGCCGTTCGCGGTCGCCGTCTCCGTCGCGTCAGGCAGCGGGCCCTGCCCGGCCCGGCGGGCATCCTCGGCCCGCTGGGCGTCGCCGAAGAGTTCGTCGAGATCGGCGTCGGGATCAGCGACCAGCCGTTCGGTGGCGGCCGCATGCACGCGCACGCGACCGCTCGCGTCACCACGACGGGCCTCGAGCGGTGCCAGCGCTGCCGCACCGAGCATCGCGAGAGCGCGGCTCAGGCTGCGCTCGGTCTCGTGAGTACCACGCGCAAGCTGCGAACACAGGTGCTCGGCGAGCTCGGGCTCCTGCCCCGCGGGCACAACACCGGCCGCCGTGCGCCAGGCGGCTCGTGCCACTCCGTCATCGGGGTCGCGAAGAAGCTCGGGCGTGATCGCCGCCCACCCGGCCGGGTCACCGATCTTCGACAGCGTGTGCAGCGCCTGGCTGCGCGCCTGCGACTCGTCGGCTCCCACCTCGTAGACCAGGCGCCGAACGGTCGCCGATGACGGATGCCGCATCAGCGCCCAGGTGAGCATCTCGCGCACGAAGAAATCAGGCTCGACGGCACTACGCCTCACCAGCACATCGACGAACGACGCATCGGGAGTGGTACCGGCGGCGAGCGCGCCCTGCAGCCTCACCGACGACGACTCGTTCTCGAGCACACGGCGCAACCGGGCTGCAGGGCTGGGCGGCCCAGCATTGCCAGCACCACCAGCCCCACCAGCACCACCACCAGCCGGGCCAGCCGGGCCGACAGCGTCGCTCACCCGGCGCTACTTCAGGTGCTTCTGCAGCAGCACAGTGCCGAGCCAACGGTTGAACTTGAAGCCGACCTTGCCGAGGCGGCCCACCTCGACAAAACCGAAGTTCTCGTGCAGCCGGATCGACCCTTCGGCCCCCTTGTCGACGATGACGGCCAGTACCTCTTTGATGCCCGCGGCCTTGGCCTTCGCGAGCAACTCTTTCAGCAGTACCTTGCCGAGGCCCTTGCCGGTGGCGGCAGGCCCGAGGTAGATCGAGTCTTCCACCGTTCTGCGGTAGGCCGCCTTCTGCTTCCACGGCGACACATACGCGAACCCGATGACCTGCCCACTCGCCCCCACCGCAACGATGAAGGGCATGTCGAGCTTGCTGACCCACTCGAACTTCGTCTTCCACTCGGCCAGCGTCATGGCATCTTCGTCGAAGGTGACCACGCTGTTGGCCACGTAGTGGTTGTAGATCTCCCGCACGTAGGGCATGTCGGCCGCCACGGCATCTCTGATCGTGTACTCGAAGGTCTCTTCCGGCGGGGCCGGCGGGCGCAGGTTCGCCGGCAGTTTGCGTCGGGGCTGGTATTCCTCTTCAAGCATGAAATCAAGCCTAATCGTGTTGGAGCACGTTCCACTCGATCGGCGCACTGCCCTGCACCGCAAGGGCCGCGTTTGCGCGGCTGAATGGTTTCGAACCGAAGAAGCCGCGGCTCGCCGACAACGGGCTCGGATGCGCCGACTCGATGACCGGCACCGACCCGAACCACGGCGCGAGGGTCGCCGCGTCACGCCCCCACAGAATGGCGACCAAGGCAGTGTTGCGCGCCACGACGGTCTTGATCGCGAGTTCAGTGACCGCCTCCCAGCCCTTCTTGCGGTGCGACCCAGCGACGCCCGGCTGAACGGTGAGCACGCGGTTCAGCAGCATGACCCCGTGTTCAGCCCAGCCTGTGAGGTCGCCGTGGGGCGCAGGGGCGATGCCCAGATCATCCTGAAGCTCCCGGTAGATGTTGCTGAGGCTTCGGGGCAGCGGTCTGACGTCACGTGAGGTGGCGAATGACAGGCCGATCGGATGCCCGGGGGTCGGGTAGGGGTCTTGCCCCACGATCAGCACGCGAACGTCGGCCAGCGGGTAGCGAAAGGCCCGCAGCACGTCGCCCCCTGCCGGCAGGTAGCCCCGCCCGCTCGCGGTCTCTTCGCGCAGAAACTCACCCATCGACCGAATGGTGTCGGCGACGGGTTCGAGCGCTTCGGCCCATCCCGCGTCGATCTGGCCCTCGGCCGCCAGCTGGGTGAGCGTCTTCGCGTTCAGCTCGCGCCCATCGTGGCCACGCGAACCCCGCCGTTCTCACTGGTGACGGTCCAGACGCTGCCGCGCCCGACGACCCGCAGCGGGCCCTCGCCGATGATGAGTGCCGTGTGCTCGTCGATGGCGATGCCGCTTTCTACGAGGCCAGCCTCGGTAGCAGCCACCAGGCGAGACAGCGTTCCCCACTGGGCCGCGTGCACCTCGACAGCGAGGTCGATCAGCCCGATACCCTCACCGATGCTCACCTCGTCGAGGTCTTCGGCTGCCTCGCTCGGCGAGACTTCGACGTCGCCGATCTTCCAGCCTCCGATGAGCGCGCGGTCGGAGGCGATGGCCGCCCCGGCCGAGAACCCGAGATAGGGCACTCCGCCGGAGATCTGCCGGCGGATCTCGCCGAACGCCGGCTCGATGCTGTCGCGGTAGGCGGGGGTCAGCCCGCCCCACACCAGAATGCCGTCGACATCGGCGAGCAGGGCGGCGTTGATCGGCGCGCCTTCGGTGGCGAGAATGGCAACCGGCACCAGTTCTGCCACCAGCTGCAGCGCCGCCGCGACGGCCGCGAACTTCTCCGGGCCGTCTCCGTCGCGAACGAGAACCAGCGCGACACGCGGGCCCTCGAGGCGCCCGGCCTGCAACGCACGCTCGGCTGCCTCAGAGAGAAACTTCCGGTAGACGTCTCCGTCGTCTTCAGGCGGCCAGCCGCCACCCACCAGATGGATGCCCATCAGACGCTCACCGGCGGGTGAGCCGACCACGGAAAGACGATCCAGCGATCGGTCTTCTTCCAGTAGAAGTCGGGCTCGATCACCGATCGCGGCTTCGCGTACAGCGTGGCGCTCTTCACCGTGACACCGATCTTCGTCAGCATGTCGACGACGAGCGCGAGGGTTCGGCCCGAGTCGGCAACGTCATCGACGAGCAGGATGTTCTTGCCGATCAGCGCGGTGTTGTCGAGCATCGGCGGCAGAATGACCGGCTCCGGCAACGTGGTCTCGATGTCGGAGTAGAACTCCACGTTCAGGCTGCCGCAGCTCTTGGTGCCGGTGGCGTAGGCGAGCGCCCCGGCCGGCAGCAGGCCGCCGCGGGCGATGGCGATCACGAAGTCGGGTACGAACCCGCTCTCGAGCACGCTCGTGGCGAGCACCCGGGATGCCTCACCGAACTCGAGCCAGCCCAGCACCTCCCGCTCGGGCGCCTGTGGTTCGCCGGTGACACGTACAGGTGTTTCGGTGCTTTCAGCCATTGTTCAACGGTACCGGTAACTCGGCTGCCCGTTCAGCCCTCTTTGACGGCCAGCGGCCCGCGGTGCACCTTGTAGGCCGCAGACTGCGCCACCGGCTTGATGACCACGAGGTCGAGGCTGATGTGCGGCGCCAGTTCGACCATGGTGCGGATGGTCGCGCCCACGTCGCCGGCACTCAACGGGTTCGGCACGCTGGCGTACACCGCGTCGGCCCTCGCCTTGTCTCCCTTGAAACGCACCAGCGAGAACTCCTCGGTGTGCACCATTCCAGGAGCGATCTCGAGCACGCGGATGGGTTCGCCGCTCAGCTCGAGGCGCAGCACGTCGATCATCGACGACACCGCGAACTTGGCCGCGTTGTATCCGCCGCCGCCCTCGTACGCGATGTGGCCCGCGATCGACGACACAGTGAGGATGTCGGCGACCGCCTCGCCCGTCGGGGCGCCCGCGACCGAGGCGCGCAGCAGTGGCAGAAGAGCAGACACCACTCGCTTCACGGCGAGCACGTTGATCTCGTACATCCACGCCCAGTCATCGACCGAGCCGTGCTCGACCGAATCGAGGCCGGCCGCTCCCCCGGCATTGTTGATGAGGGTGCTGACACCACCCGTCTCGGCGAGGTGCGTGGCCAGGGCATCCACGTCGGTCTGTTCTGTGAGATCGGCAACGAAATAGGTCGCGCCGGTCTCGTCGGCGAGCGCCTTCAGACGGTCTTCGCGCCGGGCAACAGCCACGACATCCCAGTCGTGCTCACGGAGCGCACGCACGGTGGCTGCCCCGATTCCCGAGCTGGCTCCGGTGACGACGGCACGACGAATGGTGTTTGCCAAGGCTTGCTGCTTTCTTCAGTGGTTTCGGTGTGGTTACAACGGTATCCGCAATAACATTTCGTTCTCGTTACCCCGTGTTGCGAGCCTCGTTGACCTTGCTGGGCGCGCTATCTACTGTTACCACTGAGGCTCCACCCACAAGCTAAGGAATCAACGATGACCGACAACTCCGCCGATTGGCAGTTCGAGACCAAGCAGATCCACTCGGGTGCCGCGCCCGACCCCGTCACCAACGCCCGTGCGACGCCGATCTACCAGACGACGTCGTACGTCTTCAACAACGCGGAGCACGCGAAGAACCTGTTCGCGCTGGCCGAATTCGGCAACATCTACACGCGTATTCAGAACCCCACCCAGAACGTTGTCGAAGAGCGCGTCGCGGCTCTCGAAGGCGGAACAGCAGCGCTGCTGGTCGCCTCGGGCCAGGCGGCGGAGACCTTCGCCGTGCTGAACATCGCCCAGGCCGGTGACCACATCGTGTCGAGCGCGTCGATCTACGGCGGCACCTACAACCTCTTCAAGTACACCCTCGCGAAGCTCGGTATCGAGACCACGTTCGTGGAGAACCAAGACGATGCTGACGAGTGGCAGCGCGCCGTTCGCCCGAACACCAAGCTGTTCTTCGCCGAGACCATCGGCAACCCGAAGATCAACATTCTCGACATTCGCCTCGTCGCCGATGTGGCGCACGAGAACGGCGTGCCGCTGATCGTCGACAACACGATTGCGACCCCGTACCTGATTCGCCCGTTCGAGCACGGCGCCGACATCGTGGTGCACTCGGCCACGAAGTTTCTGGGCGGCCATGGCACTGTCATCGGCGGCATCATCGTCGACGGCGGCCGGTTCAAGTGGAGTGAGAACTCGGAGAAGTTCCCGGGTCTCACCACTCCCGACCCGTCGTATCACGGCGTCACGTACACCGAGGCACTGGGCGACGGCATCGCGTACATCATCAAGGCCCGCGTGCAGTTGCTGCGCGACCTCGGCGCATCCATCGCCCCCGCCAGTGCATGGCAGCTCATCCAGGGCATCGAGACGCTGAGCCTGCGCATCGAGCGCCATGTTCAGAACGCCCAGGAGGTCGCCGAGTGGCTTGACAACCACGACGACGTCGCCACCGTGTACTACGCCGGCCTGCCGACGAGCCCCTGGTACGAGGCGGCCAACCGCTACGCACCCAAGGGTGTCGGTGCGGTGCTGTCGTTCGAGCTGAAGGGCGGGGTGGATGCCGGGCGTGCGCTGGTCAACACACTCAGCCTGTTCTCCCACCTCGCCAACATCGGAGACGTTCGCAGCCTCGTGATTCACCCCGCCTCCACCACCCACTCGCAGCTCACCCCCGAGCAGCAGCTGACCTCCGGCGTCACGCCCGGGCTCGTTCGTCTGTCGGTGGGGCTTGAGAACATCGCCGACATCAAGGCCGACCTCGCGGCCGGCCTTGATGCAGCGCGAGAGGTCGCGCGCGCCAACGCAGCGTAGAGCGCCCACGACGTCGGTCGCGCGTAACACTGTCGAGCAGCCGCCAGAAGTTCGTCAGAATAGAAGAACAATGGACTGGCAGATATCTGAAGACACCGTTCCGAGCGATTTCATCACCGACGCGCAGATTCGGTCGATCCTCGGCAAGCCGAAAGCGACCGGCGCCTGGCGCGACGGCGACCCCGTGGGCAATCGCCAGTTCGCCCACATCGGCGACCTCACCTTCGAAAACGGAGGCCAGGTCGCCGATGTGCGTCTCGCCTACGAGACCTTCGGCACTCTGAACGAACAAGGCGACAACGCGATACTGGTGGCGCACGCCCTGACGGGCGACTCCCACGTCGCGGGGCTGGCGGGGCCCGGGCATCCGACAGCCGGCTGGTGGAGCCCGCTCGTCGGGCCCGGGCTCGCGCTCGACACCGACCACTACTACGTTGTTGCTCCGAACATGCTCGGCAGCTGCCAGGGCTCCACCGGGCCGGCCTCGGTGGCTCCCGACGGGCAGGAGTGGGGAGCGCGATTCCCCTTCACCAGCATTCGAGACCAGGTTCAGGCGCAACACCGCCTGATGGGCACCCTCGGCATCGAGAAGTGGGCCGCCATTGTGGGCGGGTCGATGGGCGGCATGCAGGTACTCGAATGGGGAGTCGAGCATCCGGGAGCCGCCGAACGACTGGCCATCATTGCAGCCCCGGCCATCTCGAGCGCCGACCAGATTGCGCTCAACTCGGTTCAGATCGAGGCGATTCGCGCCGACCCGCTTTTTCGCCACGGCGACTACTACGACGCGAAGATCGGCGAGGGCCCCCATTCGGGGCTTGCGTTGGCCCGACGCATGGCTCTGCTCAACTACCGCAGCCACACCGAGCTGAATGACCGGTTCGAACGCAGCTGGCAGAGCGGAATCAGCCCGCTCGGCAGCGGCGGCCGCTTCGCCGTGGAGTCGTACCTCGATTTTCACGGCAACAAGTTCACCCGGCGCTTCGACGCCAACAGCTACATCACGCTGGTCGAAGCGATGAATTCGCACGACGTCGGTCGTGGTCGCGGCGGCATCGTCGAAGCGCTGCGGCGGGTCACGGCCAAGACACTCATCGTCGGTATCGACAGCGATCGCCTGTTTCCGGTGCCCGACCAGCAGCTGATCGCCCTGCACGCTCCCGGCAACATCGATGGCACCGAGGCCTCCGTCATCAGCTCACGGTTCGGGCACGACGGCTTCCTCATCGAATACGACACGGTGGGCCGCGAGATACGGCGACTGTTCGCCGCATAGGCCCCCACCTCAGGGCCGGCTCAGCTTTAGCTCAGGATTGGCTCAGGGAGCCAGACCCCTCTCTTGAGGGTCACTCCTTGCCGTTAGCATCAGCAGTGTGAAGAGGCACATCGAACCGCTGCTCCGCACAGCGGCCTGGCTGGAAGGCGCGGTTTTCACCGTGTCGTCTCTGGCGTGCTTCGCGATCTCCGGTGACATCCCCCTCTTCGCACTCGTCAGCGTTATTCCGCTCTACTTCGCGATGCTGGTGAGCTACTTCATGATGGGCCGCTCGTCGGCGGTGCTCTGGCTCATTGTCACGACCGTCGTGGGTTTCAGCATCAGTGCACTGCTCAGCCTCGCCATAACGGCGAACCCGTCGAACATCGGTGCCCTGCTCCTGCTGTGCGGCGGCGGCATCGGTGCCATGGCCATCGTGCTGCAGAGCTCCCGCGCCGGGCGGTACTACCTCGTGGCCATCTTCGTGCTCAACATTGTCATCACCCTGCCGGCGATGAGCGTCGATGGCGCCGCCCAGGCCCTCACCATCTTCATCGTCAGCTGGTCGGTCAACGTCACGGTGGGCATCTGGATCACCGACAGCGTGCGCCGAGCCCGCAACCGCATCGCCCGCCTCGGCACGGCGCATCAGGCCGAACGCAGCGCCAGCGAGCTCGAGGCGCAGCGCCGGCAGAGCGCCCGGCTGCTGCACGACACAGTTCTGGCGACGCTCACGCTGCTGGCGCACTCCGGTGTGGGGGCAGATCCGGATGCCCTGCGGGTGCAGGCCGGTGAAGACGCCGTTCTGCTGCGGCAGTTGCGACTCGGTGAGACGCCGTCGCCCCGCTCGTCTGGCGGCTACACGATGCAACCCGATGAGGTCGCCGTGGTGGGGCAGAGCATCCGGTCGCTGCAGCAACGTTTTCAACGACGGGGTCTCACCGTGCACTGGCACGGCGACGGCGACATCACCCTGCCGCAGACGGTTCGGAGTGCCTTTCTGCTCTCGCTCGGCGAATGCCTCGAGAACGTGCGGCGGCACTCGGGCGTCGACTCGGCCGATGTGACGATCTCGCAAGACGCGGCCGGTGTGCGTGCGATGGTCACCGATTCGGGTGTGGGGTTCGATACCGACGACGTCGAACGTGGCCGCCTCGGTATTGCGGAGTCGGTGGTCGCGCGCATCAGAGACGTGGGTGGCAACGCGCGCATCTTCTCGGCGCCCGGCGCAGGTACCACCGTTGTTCTCGAGGTGCCGCGATGACGATCGCACCGAAGGCCCCGATGCCGGGTACGGCACGGGCCGACACCGAGGAGCCGGGCAACGGCCTGCTGACCCGCCTGGTGCGGGCGCGCACACTCGGCCCCGAAGCACTCGAAGCGCTGCGAAACGACGTGGCGTCAGACTCGCGAATCGGAATCGGCTACCTCGGAATCGGCGCGATCGTCGCGGCCACCATTCTGAGTGTGCGCGGCCTCGCCATCTTCATCATCAACTGGAATGCCTACGACTCCCCCTGGCTGACCCTTGCGGCGTGGATCGTCGTGGCGCTCACCATGACCGGTGCGTGCCTGTTGGCCAGCTCACGCGGCAGCCGACTGCCCACACCGGCGTTCGTCGCCGTGCTCGGCCTGCTCGCCGCGGCGGTGGTCGCCGACCTCATCTCGTCAGACGGTTTCTCACCGAGTACGCCCGAGGTCACCGTGATCGTGGGCGCCGGCGCAACGCTGCTCGCGCTCGTGGCCTATCGCCCCCTCAACCAGCTGATTCTGGCCACCCTGCTGCTTGCCGCTTTTCTGCTGGCCGTGGCCATCAGCGGCATCAGCCAGTTGCCAGACACGGCCCGCCCGCAGATCGAGGTGATCGTGGCGGCCATCGCCCCCACGCTCATCGGCATCCTCATCGTGAAGGCCTTCAGCCGGTTCATCGAGCGCGAGCTCGACCGTACCCTCATCTCTTCGACCATCTCATCGCCGCACTTCGCGGTGGGCATTCTCGGCAGCGACGAGCTCGCCCGGCTCGACCAGCGCGCCGAAGAACTGCTCTCCGATGTCGCCACCGGCCGCCTCTCGCTGCCGCTGAACGCAGAACAGTCAGCCGCAGCAGCCACTCTGGCGAACGACCTGAGACTGCAGCTCGTCGCGGGTCGGCGGCAGACCTGGCTGCAACACGCCATCGACGATTCCGACGTTCTGCGGCCCACCGTCGCCCTGTTCGACAGCACCGGTCTCGCCGGCTACCTCGAACCCGAGCAGCGTGAGGGCCTGCTGTCAGCGGTCTGGCTGATGGCTGCATCGGCGGCGCGTCTTGCTCCGGCCATCACCATCACCGTCGGCCCGCAGGCCGCCCCACCTCTTCCCAGTTCGAGCGCCACCATGGCGTTTCCCATCGACATTGCGATCGATGGCATTGCGCGTCGGCGCATCGACACCACCATCTGGGGAGCACTCGACCGCGTGGGCCAACATTCAGAGAGCGGTAGGCACGGTTCGTTGCGCATCGTCATCTCTGTGCACGTCGATACTCCCGAGTCATAGAATCACCACCTCAGAAGGGCCTCACCATGAGTACGTCACACGAAAACATCAGACTGGCGATCGTCGATGATCACCGCATGCTGCTCGGTGCACTCACCGAGTGGATTCGGGGTGCCGCCAGCGACATCACCATGGTCGCCGCCGTCACGACCTGGCCCGACCTGCTGACGCACGTCGAGTTTCCTGTCGATGTGGTGCTTCTCGACCTCGACCTCAAAGACAACCTGCCCATCTCGGTGAAACTCCGTGCCCTGAAGTCGGCGGGGGTGAAGACCGTGCTGATGAGCACCTATTCAGAACCGGTGGTCATTCGCGAGGCACTGGCGGCCGGCGCCCTCGGTTACCTCGTGAAGAGCGAGGAGGCCGACATGATCGTCGAGGCCATCCGCGCAGCGGCGAAAGGCGAACCGTTCATCTCGAGCGAGCTCGACCTGGCCCTCAGCACCGAAGAGTCAGGCGGCAGCTCACCCAAGCTCAGCGCGCAGGAGCGTCGGGTGATGGCCCTCTACGGTGGCGGCGAGCCGGTCAAACAGGTGGCTGAGCAGCTCAGCATCTCAGAAGAGACGGCGAAGAGCTACCTCAAGCGCATCCGCGAGAAGTACCGGGTTCTGGGCATCGACGTGGGCACCAAGGTTGCGCTTCGCAAGCGTGCGATTCACGACGGCCTGCTGCTGCACGACGACTACCTGACGAGCGAGGCGCCCGAGTCTCCGGCGACGGCTGCCGAGTAGCCTTTCGGGCCTGGCTCGACGCCCGAAACCGGCTCCGGGTCGATCGAAGGGCCGCCGTGCTGTGCGTGGCGCCGGCGCGTGCGCCTCTCGACCGCGAAAGCGGTCACGGCCAGCGCGATACCGAACAGGCTGAGAACGATGCCCACCCAGATGGGCGCGATGTAACCGAGCCCGGCCGCCAGCGCGAGACCTCCGAAAATCGGCCCGAGTGCGTTGCCGAAATTCAGGGCTGAGTGGTTCAGGGCCGCGGCGATCGACTGGCTCTCGCCCGCAACATCCATCAGCCGTGACTGGATGATCGGTGACAGTGCAGAGCTCGCGAGCCCGAGAACGAACAGCCCGGCGAAGAGCCCGACCGGGTTGCTGACCAGAATCAATAGTTCGACCAGCGCGGCGATCAGCAGCACGAAGAAGAAGATCATCGAGCGCTTCAAGGCGTGATCGGATGCCCAGCCACCGATGAGGTTGCCGAACGTCATACCGAGGCCCACTGTCGCCAGGGCCCACGGAACGAAGCCGACCGTCAAACCGGTGACTGTCGTGACGATGGGCGAGACGTAGGTGTAGGTACAGAAGAAGCCGCCGAACCCGATCGCCCCGATGGCCACGGTGAGCCAGACCTGGGGCCGACGGAACGCGGTGAGTTCTTTGCGCATGGTGGCCGAGCGGTCTCCGGGCAGGTTCGGCACCGTCACGAGAACCGCCACGAGCGCCACTACGAAGATGCCGGCCACGATGAGGTACGACACGCGCCAACTGGTCTGCTGGCCGATGAACGTGACAAACGGAACGCCGATGACGTTGGCCACGGTGAGGCCGCCCAGCACGAGCGCCACTCCCCTGCCGCGCTTGCCCGGGCCCATCAGCGAACCCGCCACGAGCGCCGCAATACCGAAGTAGGCCCCGTGCGGAAGCGCGGAGATGAACCTGGCCAGCAGAATGAGCCCAAAGCTCGGCAGCAGTGCAGACGCAACCGTGCCGAGAATGATGGCCACCAGAAGCCAGAGCAGCACGATCTTGCGTGGCCAACGGGCCACTGCCGCCGCCACGGTCGGCGCACCGACAACCACACCGGCGGCATAGGCGGTCACCAGCAGGCCGGCCTGGCCGTTCGCCTGCTCGCTCGAGACCGCGAACACGTTCGGCAGCAGGTCGCGAGCGAGGTTCGGCAGCAGCCCCATAGCGACGAACTCAGAGCAACCGATTCCGAACCCGCCGAGAGTCAGGGCCAGAAGCGCAAGGCGAATGCGGGTCGGCGAAAGCGCGCTCGGCGTAGTGAGAAAAGTAGTCACTGCCCCATGGTAAATCAGGTGGGGACGTGAAATCGAATCGATTCGATATTTTGTAACGAGATGTTCACGCGAGCCGGGGCGACGGGTCGGCGGGCCCCGGGTCGGTCGTCGGGCTAGCCGGCAGCCGGTGTGCAACCGGTCGACGGTCAGTCGCCGAGTGCCTCTTCGAGACGGTCGAGCTTGGCGGTGAGCTCGCCGCTGTAACCCGGGCGGATGTCGGCCTTCAGAACCAGCGAGACACGGGTGCCGTACGCACCCACCGCCTCTGTGGCGCGCCTGATCACGTCGAACACCTCGGCCCACTCGCCCTCGATGGTGGTGAACATCGAATCGGTGTGGTTCGGCAGGCCGGATTCCCGCACGATCTTCACCGCGGCGGCAACCGCGTCATGAACCGAGGCGTCGGGGCCTTCGCCCCCGGAGGGTGCAACAGAGAACGCTACGAGCATCAGACCGCCACCTTCACAGATTCGACGAACACGGGGCCGAGCGCGCGAACCCGGCTCGTGAAGAGGGCTCGCAGCGCCAGGCCGAACAGCACCACCTCGAGCCCGTTGCGCGCGGTCAGCACCAGCAGCATGAGCGGGTCGAGCGACAGCAGCCAGTCGTACAGATACGGGTACATCAGCTGGGTGAGCGCGGCCAGAACCGCCGCGATGATGGCAAAGGTCTTGAACGCTCGGCCCTGCCAGATGAGGCCGAGAATGACCGGGGCGGTGATCCACAGCATGAACTGCGGCGACCCCACCTTGTTGAAGACGATGAGCGCCATGACCAGGGCCAGCGAGAGGGCCGGGAGCACCTGGGTGACCGACGCGCCGCTTCGAACGACAAAGACACCGAGCAGCAGCACCACGAGAACCGCGACCGCGAGCAGAGGCGTAGTGAGGAAGTCGGCCACCGTGCCGCCGCTGCCCTTCACCTGGAAGGTGAGAATGTTCTGGTCGTAGTACACGCGCGAACCCGGCACCTTGAAGTACGCCATCCACATCCACGGGATGCTCACCGGCGCTTCGACCTGCAGGCCGCGGCTCGTCTGCTGTGTGACGAAACTGAACAGGTTCGCGCCGGCGCCGAGCAGCAACCCCACGATAGCCACGGCGACGGCTGTCACCGCTGCAGCAACGGCCACTGTGACGCGGCGACGCGCCGCGATGATGACCGCCACCACCAGCGCGACGGGCCAGACCTTCACCCAGGTCGCCAGGGCGAGCATGAGGCCGGCGGCAGCCGGGCGACGAATGGCGAACAACAGGCCCACGATGACCAGGGCCACGGTGAAGCTGTCGATGCGGCCAAGGGCAACGGGCCCGAGCAACAGCAGAAATGCGAGCCACCACCACGCAGCCACGAAACGCAGCGGGTTGCCGAGTGGGGCAGGGCGGGCATCCGGAGCCGGCGTGACCGGCTCTGAGGTGGTGCGGGAGTTCAGGATGAACGCGAAGACAGCGCCGTTCGCCACGAGTACCAGGAGAAACCAGCCCACTCCGTAGAGCGAACTGCCGAGCCCCATGGCAGCGATCATGGGTACCAGCGCGAGCAGCGGATACACCCACGGGCCGTCGATACCGACCCAGTAGCCGCCGATGGCGTGATGGATCCACGTGCTGTACACGATGGTCACATCGCCCCAGGGCAGAGTGGGCGCGGTGAGGCCCACATAGGCGAGCCACAGGTGGATGAGTACAAAGGCTGACCAGAGCACTAGGGGGTTTCTTGCCAGTCGACGCACCCCGCAATCATATGCGGCAGTGCTGTGACAACGCGAAGCGGCACTCGGGCAGCCGAAACACACCTCGCTCGCCGGGGCCTCCCAGCGGGTCGTCCAGGTGCGCTGTTTCGCTCGTTCGCACCATGCGCCGCGCCCCACGCCCCACGCCCCACGCACCTCATCACCCACTTCGAGTGGTCACTCTGAGAGCAACAAACAACGCGAAGGCGCAACTCAGCGAGGGCGAGACCGCCGCTGGGCGACGAAGCGGGACGCGGGTTAGGCAGGGAAGGGCGCGGGGCTAAGGCTGCGCGCGGGGCTAAGGCTGCGCGCGGGGGAAGGCTGCGCGCGGGGCTAAGGCGGGAGGCTGCGTAGGCTACGCGAGGCTGCGTGGGCTACGGGAGGCAGCGCAGGTGCGCGATGGTGGCGGGCAGGGCCTCGGCGATGTCGAGGGCAGTGATGGGGCCGCCGTTCGAGGCGCGGGCACCCGCGAGGCCATGCAGAACGTCAGCAGCGGCGGCGATGCGCGCCAGGGCGGAGGGGTTGCTGAGTACCTCGTCGGCGTGGGCGGCGAGCAGCGCACCGAGGATGCCCGCCAGCACGTCTCCCGAGCCAGCGGTCGCGAGCTCGGTGGTCGGCGACACCGTGCGAAAGGCGACCGCCTCCAGCCCGACGGATGCGACGACAGCGGAGGGGTCTGCGGGCACAGGCACCTGGATGACGGCAGGGCCAGCTTCTCGGGCGCGAGTGGATTCGGGGGCGCGCTCTGAATCGCCCGAGGCGCCACGAGCAGGTGCAGAGCCAAAGGCCCGAGCAGGGCCAGGGGCAGCGATGGTGTGCGTGACGTGTCCCTTCAGCAGAACGGCGACGCCGAGCATCCGGGCGGCCTGGGCGGCCCACAGGGCAGGATCGCGACTGATGTCGGCGCGGGAGACGGTGACGCCGCGGTCGCCGAGCAGTTTCTGCAGCTCGCCGGCGTGCGGGGTGATGATGGCGGGGCCGGTGGCGTGGGCGATGAGGTCGAGGGCTCCGGCGTCGATGATCACCGGATGCCCCTGCCCCAGCACCTCGATCAACGCCGCCGTGACGGCGGGTTCCCGCGACGCGGCGTCGATTCCCGAGCCGACCAGCCACGCCTGAACGCGCCCCTCGGCGGTGACGATCTCTGGTCGGCGTTGCATGACCAGGCGGGTCGCGCGCCCCGGCCCGAGGTAACGGATCATGCCCACCCCCGTGCGGCTCGCCCCCTCGACACCCAGAACCGCGGCGCCCGGGAAGCTCGGGCTGCCCGTCATGATGCCGAGCACGCCGCGGGAGTATTTGTCGTCGTCAGGCTTCGGGGGCGAGACGTACTGCCGGGCATCCGTGGCGCCGAAGTCGTGCCAGGTCACGGGGATATCGTTCTGGGGCATGACTCCACGATAGGTCGTGCGTAGGCCCCGCGGCGGGGTCTTTCGCGCTCGGCGAGAGATGTCTTTCGCGCGCCGCCCGGAATAACTCACCGCCCGCGCGGCTTCGACCCCACGTGACCTCTCCAACACTGTTCGACCCGTTCACCCTGCGCGACACCGTCTTTCGCAACCGACTGTGGGTGGCGCCGATGTGCCAGTACTCGGCCGTCAAGCGCGACGGCGTTGCCACCGACTGGCACTTCGCCCACCTCACCGCGTTCGCGGTCGGCGGCGCGGGGCTCGTCATCACCGAGGCCACCGCAGTGAGCCCCGAGGGCCGCATCTCGCCCGAAGACCTCGGGTTGTACACCGACGAGCAGCAGGCTGCCTTCGCCCGCATCACGGCGATGCTGCACGCGCAGGGGGCGGTGGCTGGCATCCAGCTGGCGCACGCGGGCCGCAAGGCCTCGACATTCAAACCGTGGGCAGGGCAGCGCGGCACCGTTCCTGTGAGCGAGGGGGGCTGGATGACCGTGGGGCCGTCGCCCGTGCCCTTTCCCGGCTACGAGGCCCCCGTCGAGCTGACGCTCGCCGGCATCGACGACGTTGTGGCCGACTTTCGCGCCGCGGGCCGGCGGGCGGTCGACGCCGGGTTCGACGTGATCGAGGTGCACGCAGCACACGGATACCTTCTGCACCAGTTTCTCTCCCCGCTCAGCAACGACCGCACCGACGAGTACGGCGGCAGCCTCGAGAACCGGGCGCGGCTGACCCTGCGCGTGGTGGCGGCGTTGCGCGAGGAGGTGGGGGCGGGCATCCCGATCTTCGTTCGCTTCTCGGCCACCGACTGGTCGCCGACAAACGAGTGGAACGTGGAGCAGACGGCTGAGGTGGCCCAGTGGGCGCACGATGCCGGGGCCGACTTCTTCGACGTGTCGAGCGGTGGAAACGTTACAGGGGTGCACATTCCCGTCGGGCCGCTGTACCAGGTGGAGCTCGCCGCCGAGATCAAGGCGACCACCGGGCTGCCCGTCAGCGCCGTGGGGCTCATCACGACCTCGGCCGAAGCCGCATCGGTGCTTGAGTCGGGCCGTGCCGACGCCGTCATGATGGCGCGCGAGTTTCTGCGCGACCCGCACTTCGTGCTGCGCGCCGCGCACGAACTCGGCGTCACCCTCGACTACTGGCCCGCCCAGTACGCTGTCTCTTATACACATCT
>NZ_JASJXO010000016.1:0-67652 GCF_035018625.1 Subtercola sp. RTI3
GGGCTGGGCAGCCGGGCCGGGGGCGGGGCCGGAGGCGGTGCGGTGCTGGTCTCCGTCGTAATCGACCACGACCATCCACTGCCGGTAGAAGAGATCGGCCCGACCGATGAACGTACCGTCGTCGTCGAACCGGTCGACGTTCAGTTCAGGCTCGGGCAGTCCGGCCCGAACGAGCAGTAGCCGCAGGCTGGTCTCGCGCGGTGACTCGGCACCCACGCGCACTAGATCGAGGGCCTCCTGCAGGCGACATTTGCCGCGCCCGCGGTAGTCGTAGAGCCGGTCGCGCAGCAGCTCGATGCTCGCATGTGGTCGGCGGTCGCCCCTCCTCGGATGCACGGGAACCAGTACAGCCGCATCGCCCGCGACCACCAGCTCGTCGAGGGAGACGAGGCTGGCGAGGTGGCACCAGGTCGAGGCGATGTCGGTCACAGGGAATCCGTGACGCAGTTCGACCGAAACGCGGTTGTCGTCGAGCCGGTGACCCGTGACGCCGACCGTGCGCGGCGGCCACCCCGGCGAGAACACCGACACATGGATGCCAGCGGGCGAGGCTCTGGCGGACTCAATCGGCAGGTTCCACAGCAGCGCTGCCGTCGTGTGGCTGAACATCTGCCCCGGCGGGAGCCTCGGCGCGTACGCCGCGCAGAACTGCTGCACCGTGTGCGGCGCCTCAATCGCCCGCACCGCGTGGAACGGCCGGTGCAGGTCTGCGGCGCGAAGCCGGCCGTCGCCCACGCCGGCGGCCCGGGCATCCACTCGGCTGAAAGGCATGCCGAGTTCGGGGGGCAGTGGGGTGCGTCGACTCATGCCCCCATCGTGCGCCCACCGGATGCCCGAAACCGAGTTATCCACAGGTCTCTCCCTGACTACTCCGCCCACTCGGCAAAGTTTGCGGGTGCCGCAGCTCACAACCCGCAAACTTCGCCGACTCGATTAAGTGGGTCGGCAGAAGTGGGGTGAGTCAGAAGCGGGCGCGCCGCGAAGCGGCCCACCGCCGGTCAACGGCGCCGCACCGGTCAGATGCGACGAGTTGCGTCTTGAACCTCGCCCACGAGCTCCTCGATCACGTCTTCGAGAAACAGCACCCCGCTCGTTGCCCCCTCCGAAGTGAACGACCGGGCCACATGAGCGCCTGTGCGGCGCATGGTCGCGAGTGCGTCTTCGAGCTCGGTGCCATCGTAGATCGACGCCAGCTGGCGGATGCGCTTGGCCGGCACCGGCTGATCGAACTCGTCATCGTCGAGGTCGATCACGTCTTTCAGGTGCAGGTACCCCGTCGGGTCGCCCTCCGGGTTGACGATGACGTACCGCGAGAAACCGTACTTCGCCACGGCCCGCTCCACATCGGCCGGGGTTGCCCCTCGGCCCAGCGTGACGAGCCGGTCGACCGGCAGCGCCACCGACACAACCGTCTTCTCAGTGAACTCGAACGCCGCGTGCAGGGCACCCGAATTGTCGTCGAGCACCCCCTCGCGGGTCGACTGCGCCACGATGTTCGACACCTCGTCGAGCGTGTACGTGCTCGCGGCCTCGTTCTTCGGCTCGACCCCGAACAGCCGCACGACCCCGTTCGCCGTGGCGTTCAGCGCCACGATGACGAACCTGAAGATGCGAGCCACGAACACCAGCGGCGGCGCCAGCAGCAGCACGGCACGGTCGGGCACAGAGAACGAGAGGTTCTTCGGCACCATCTCACCGATCACCACGTGCAGAAACGACACCAGCACAAGCGTGATGACGAATGCCACGCCGGTGATGACGTCTTCGCTCCAGCCGGTGAGGTGCAGCGGCCCTTCGAGCAGGTGATGGATGGCCGGTTCTGACACATTCAGAATGAGCAGTGATGCCACGGTGATGCCCAGCTGGCTGGTCGCGAGCATCAGCGTCGCGTGTTCCATGGCCCACAGCGCGGTCTTTGCGCGTTGCATGCCGGATTCGGCGAGGGGCTCGATCTGCGAACGCCGCGCCGAGATGACAGCGAATTCGGCCGCAACGAAGAACCCGTTCACGAGCAGCAGTACGAACAACCAGAGAATGCCGGCCCAGTCAGACATTGCGAGCCTCCTCGGTGGTCGTGGCATCGGAAACCGGGTGGGCAGAAGAAACCACGGCAGAAGAAACCCCGGCAGCCGGAACCAGCGGCTCGATGGGTGTGGGGGTGAATCTCAGGCGATCGATGCGGCGGCCATCCATTCGTTCCACCCGCAGTTCACCGTCGGGCAACTGCACGGTGTCGTCGATCTTCGGCAGGCGCCCGAGCTCGCTCATCACGAACCCGGCCACGGTCTCGTACGGCCCCTCTTCTGGCACCGTGATGGCAGCCCGTTCGAGCAGCTCGTCGGGGCGCAGCTGGCCGGGAAACGAGATGGTGTTGCGGCTCTTGATGACGCCCGCCCGGGTGCGGTCGTGTTCGTCGTTCAACTCACCCACCAGCTCTTCGACCAGGTCTTCGAGGGTGACGACACCCGCGGTGCCGCCGTACTCGTCGAGCACGACGGCCATCTGGTAGCCGCGACCCCGCAACTCGCCGAGCAGCAGGTCGAGCTTCATGGTCTCTGGCACCCGCAGCGGTTCGCTGAGCAGCGCCACCACCGGCACCTCGGCGCGCTTCGAGCGGGGCACGGAGACAGCCTGCTTCACGTGCGCCACGCCCACGACGTCGTCGAGGCTGTCGTCGATGATGGGAAACCGGCTGTACCCGGTGGAGTTGGCGAGATCGATGACGTCTTTTGCCGACGCCGTGCGCTTCAGCGCGGCGATACGCGGCCGGGGCGTCATGACGTCTGAAGCATCGTGCCCCGAGAACAGCAGGGTGCGGTTCAGCAGCGTGGCGGTGTCGACGTCGAGGCTGCCCTCGAGAGCCGACCGTCGAACGAGCGACGACAGCTCGTCGGCCGTTCGCGCACCAGACAGCTCTTCTTTCGGCTCGATGCCGAATGCCCGGATGATGGCGTTGGCCGAGTTGTTCAGCACCAGCACCGCAGGCCGAAAGACGGCCGTGAACGCCCGCTGAAAGGGAATGACCAGTTTCGCCGTCTGAATGGGCAGCGCCAGCGCGAAATTCTTCGGTACCAGCTCGCCCACGATCATCGACAGCAGCGTGGCGATGACGATCGACACGATCGACGCCACCACCACCGTCAGCTCGTCAGCAAGCCCGACAGTGTCGAGCGGCCCGCGCAGCAGACTGCTGATGGCCGGCTCCATGAGGTACCCCGTGAGCAGGGTGGTCAGGGTGATGCCCAGTTGCGCACTCGAGAGGTGCGTCGAGGTGATGCGAAGGGCCGCGATGGTGGGCGCGAGGCCCTTCTCGCCGCGACTCTGGCGACCTTCGAGATCGCTGCGATCGAGGTTGACCAGCGAGAACTCGCTGGCCACGAAGAACCCGGTGCCGACGGTCAGAACGAGCCCGCCCAGAAGCAGAAGCCAGTCAGAGAGCACGGCGATCACCGCACAGCAGGCTGGGTTTCAGAACGGGCGGCCAGAGTGAGGGAGGGTCATCCATGAGTGCTTACAATCATACGGGCGAGAGTCTGAGCATTCACCAAGAAACGGGCAGCGCCTTTCCTTCTTCGTACCCTGCTGCCGATTGGATGCCCACCCTGGCCCGATCGTGAAACTCCTCCACACTCGCAGCCCCCGCGTAGGTGAATGAGCTGCGAAGCCCGGCCGTGATCATGTCGAGCAGGTCTTCGACCGAGGGGCGAAGCGGGTCGAGGTAGATCATGCTCGACGAGATACCCTCGGCGAACAGCTGCTTTCGTGCGAGCTCATACGCCCCCAGCCGCCCGAACCGATCGGTGACGGCCTTCGCGGATGCCATGCCGTAGTTCTCCTTGTAGAGTCGCCCGGCCGCATCGTGGCGCAGCACCCCGGGCGCCTCGATGGTTCCGGCGAACCACGACCCGATCATGACGGATGCCGCACCGGCCGCCAACGCCAGCGCGACGTCGCGCGGGTAAAGTACTCCCCCGTCGGCCCACACATGCACCCCGTAGAGAGTCGCCGCAGAAGCCGTCTCGAGTACCGCAGAGAACTGCGGCCGCCCCACCGCCGTCATCATGCGCGTGGTGCACATGGCTCCGGGGCCGACCCCGACCTTGATGATGTCAGCACCGGCCTGTGCCAGGTCGCGCACGCCGTCGGCGGTCACCACGTTGCCCGCGACGATCGGCAGGCCGAGCCCCGCCGCCCGTACCGTTCGGATGGCCGCGACCATGGCGTCTTGGTGACCGTGGGCGGTGTCGAGCACGAGCACGTCGACCCCGGCCGACGCCAGCGCACGGGCTTTGGCCGCGACATCACCGTTGATGCCGAGGGCTGCGGCTACGCGCAGGCGCCCGTGGGCATCCAGAGCCGGCTCATAGATCGTCGAACGAAGGGCCCCTGTGCGGCTGAGCGTGCCGATGACCCTGCCGTGCCGCGTGACGGGTGCGAAGTCGAGGTCAGCGGCGACCATCGCGTCGAACGCCTCACGGGGTGTGGCGAAGTCGTCGGCGGCGAGCGACGTGAGCGGCCCGTGCAGCAAGTCGCCGAGTTTCGCATCGGGCAACGCCGACGCGAGCCGCAGTGCGGGAATACACCCCAGAAACACGCCGGCCGCGTCGTGAACGACGATGCCCTGGCCCGCGACCGCCGGCAGCACGGTGAGGGCTTTTTCGACCGTCGCATCGGGCCGGAAGTCGAACGGGGTGTCGTACTCGACCGACTGCGCCTTCACCCACCGGATGGCCGCGTCGAGGTCTTGCAGATGCATGTCTTGCGGCAGCACCCCGAGCCCGCCCCGCCGCGCCAGCGTCGCCGCCAGGCGCGGCCCGGTGACCGAGTTCATGTTGGCGGCCACAATCGGAATCGTCGCCCCCGTTCCGTCTCCCGGCGCGAGCGACACGTCGAGCCTGCTTCGGATGTCTGAACGCGACGGCACAAGAAAGACGTCGGAATAGGTCAGATCGGTGTGCTCGGGTGTCGACAAGAATTTCATGACACCAACGGTAGACCTCCCACACGGTAAGCCGACGTGCAGTTCATGGGTTTAAGCTGGTTGAGCACGTGTCGGCGCGTGAAGATTCTTCAGCGCAGCTGTCTGGCACGTGAACACGGTGTCCCTATACAGAGTGCGATTTGACGAGAGTGGGCGATCGGCTGTGTCAAGCCAGTTGACCGGAACAGGAACTGACGACGGTTCGTCGGGCGAATTTGGTGCGAACGAGTGGCTCGTCGATGAGCTGTACGAGCAGTACATCGTCGACAAGAACTCGGTAGACGAATCGTGGTGGTCGATTCTCGAGCACTACAAGCCGTCGAGCGGCGAGCTGGCCGAGGGCGGCGCGCCCGCTGAGGCCCCCGCTGCCCCTGCGGCAGCAGCCCCGGCAGCCCCTGCAGCAGCACCGGCAGCCCCCGCGGCACCAGCTGCGACTCCCGCAGCTGCCGCACCCACCCCGGCCACCGCCCCCGTCGCGCGCACCACCTCCATGCAGGCCAGCCCCCAGCCCATTCCGGCCGAGGCCACGCTCCGCCCGCAGATCAGCGACGACGAAGCAGAGCAAGACAAGGTCTCGCCCCTTCGCGGCCCGGCAAAGTCGCTGGCCACGAACATGGATGCCTCGCTCTCGGTGCCGACGGCAACGAGCGTTCGCAGCATCCCGGCCAAGCTGCTCATCGACAACCGCATCGTCATCAACTCGAACCTCAAGCGCGCCCGGGGCGGCAAGGTGTCGTTCACGCACCTCATCGGCTGGGCCCTGGTGAAGGCGCTCAAAGAGTTCCCCAGCCAGAACGTCTACTACGACGTCGTCGATGGCAAGCCAATGGTGGTCTCCCCCGCGCACGTGGGGCTCGGCATCGCCATAGACATGCCGAAGGCCGACGGCACCCGTGCCCTGGTAGTGCCCGCCATCAAGCGCGCCGACACCATGGACTTCGCCGAGTTCCTCTCGGCCTACGACGAACTCGTTGCCAAGGCCCGCTCGAACAAGCTGACCGCCGGCGACTTCCAGGGCGCCACCATCTCGCTCACGAACCCGGGCGGCATCGGCACGGTGCACTCCATCCCGCGGCTCATGAAGGGCTCTGGCGCCATCATCGGCGCCGGCGCCCTCGAGTACCCGGCCGAGTTCCAGGGCTCGTCGAGCCGCACGCTCACCGAGCTGGGAATCGGCAAGATCATCACCCTCACCAGCACCTACGACCACCGGGTCATCCAGGGTGCCGGCTCGGGCGAGTTCTTGAAGAAGGTGCACGAGCTGCTGCTCGGCCAACGCGGCTTCTACGAAGACATCTTCGCCGAACTCCGTATTCCCTACGTGCCCATCCACTGGGCGCCCGACATCAGCGTCGACCTCTCCGACGCGGTCGACAAGACCTCGCGCGTGCAGGAGCTCATCAACTCGTTCCGCGTGCGCGGCCACCTGATGGCCGACATCGACCCGCTCGAGTACAAGCAGCGCACCCACCCCGACCTCGACATCGCCACTCACGGGCTCACCCTGTGGGATCTTGACCGCGAGTTCGTCACAGGCGGTCTCGGCGGCAAGCCGCAACTGCTGCTCCGCGACATTCTCGGCATTCTGCGTGACGCCTACTGCCGCAAGACCGGCATCGAGTACATGCACATTCAAGACCCGGTTCAGCGCAAGTGGATGCAAGACAAGATCGAGCGCCCCTACGCCAAGCCGAATCACGATGAGCAGATGCGCATCCTGTCGAAGCTGAACGAGTCCGAGGCCTTCGAGACGTTCTTGCAGACGAAGTATGTCGGTCAGAAGCGATTCAGCCTCGAGGGCGGCGAGTCGACGATTGCGCTACTGGATGCTGTACTCCAGTCGGCCGCCGATGAAGGCCTCGACGAGGTCGCCATCGGCATGGCCCACCGTGGTCGCCTCAACGTTCTGACGAACATCGCCGGCAAGACGTACGGGCAGATCTTCCGTGAGTTCGAGGGCACCCAAGACCCACGTACCGTTCAGGGCTCTGGCGACGTGAAGTACCACCTCGGCACCGAGGGCACCTTCGTGAGCGGCGACGGCAAGGAGATTCCCGTCTACATTGCGGCGAACCCCTCGCACCTCGAAGCCGTCAACGGCGTGCTCGAAGGTGTCGTGCGCGCCAAGCAAGACCGAAAGCCCCGCGGAACGTATTCCACGCTGCCGATTCTCATCCACGGTGACGCGGCCATGGCCGGCCAGGGCATCGTGTATGAGACCATGCAGATGGAGAAGCTCCGCGGCTACAAAATCGGCGGAACGATTCACGTCAACATCAACAACCAGGTGGGCTTCACCACACGGCCGAGCGATTCACGCTCCTCCGTTTACTCCACCGACGTGGCCAAGTCGATCCAGGCGCCGATCTTCCACGTGAACGGCGACGACCCCGAGTCAGTGGTGCGTGTGGCGCAGCTGGCCTTCGAGTACCGCCAGGAGTTCAAGAGCGACGTGGTCATCGACCTCATCTGCTACCGCCGCCGCGGCCACAACGAGGGCGATGACCCCTCGATGACGCAGCCGTTGATGTACAACCTGATCGAAGCGAAGCGGTCTGTGCGAAAGCTCTACACCGAGTCGCTGATCGGTCGGGGCGACATCAGCCAAGAGGAGTACGAGGCCGCGCACCGCGACTTCCAAGACCGCCTCGAGCGCGCCTTCGCAGAGACCCACGCGGCGCAGACCTCGTCGATCCCCATCATCACGAGCGACATGAACGCCGTGAGCGACCTCGAGCGCCCCGAGGCGCAGCAGGCCGACGACGGTGCGGGCGAGCCAGAGTCCACCGGCGTGCCGGCCTCAACCGTCGCCCTCATCGGCGACGCGTTCAACAACCCGCCCGCCGGGTTCACCGTTCACCCGAAGCTTCAGCAACTGCTGCAGAAGCGCCTCGAGATGAGCCGCAACGGAACCATCGACTGGGCTTTCGGCGAGTTGCTCGCACTAGGCTCACTGCTGCTCGAAGGTACTCCTGTTCGGTTCTCGGGCCAAGACACCCGCCGGGGCACGTTCGTTCAGCGCCACGCGGTGCTCCACGACCGTGACAACGGCCAGGAGTGGCTGCCGCTCGTCAACCTCAGCGACAACCAGGCCAAATTCTGGATCTACGACTCGCTGCTCAGCGAATACGCGGCGATGGGATTCGAATACGGCTACTCGGTCGAACGGCCCGATGCGCTCGTGCTCTGGGAGGCCCAGTTCGGCGACTTCGCCAATGGCGCTCAGATCATCATCGACGAATTCATCTCGTCGGCCGAGCAGAAGTGGGGCCAGCGTTCGTCGCTCGTACTGCTGCTGCCGCACGGCTACGAGGGCCAGGGCCCCGACCACTCGTCAGCCCGCATCGAGCGCTACCTGCAGATGTGCGCGGAGAACAACATGACCGTGGCGCGCCCGTCGACGCCAGCGTCGTACTTCCACCTGCTGCGCCGCCAGGCTTACGCCCGGCCCCGCCGACCGCTCATCGTCTTCACGCCGAAGGCGATGCTCCGCCTTCGCGGTGCGACCAGCTCGGTCGACGACCTCACGCAGGGCAAGTTCGAGCCCGTGCTCGACGACCAGCGCACATCGGGCGGTGACACCGCACAGGTCAAGCGGGTTCTGCTGATGGCGGGAAAGATCTACTACGACCTGCTGAACGAGCTGCAGAAGACGCCCAACGACGAGATCGCTCTGGTGCGCGTGGAACAGTACTACCCGCTTCCCGCCGCCGAGCTGGCATCGGTCATCGGCAGTTACCCGAACGCCGAGTTGGTCTGGGTTCAAGACGAGCCGCAGAACCAGGGCGCGTGGCCGTTCATCCACGCCGAGCTGGCCCCGCGCCTGCCAGAGGGCCGCACTATCACGGTGCAGTCCCGTGCTGCCGCAGCCTCCCCCGCGGCCGGCTCCGCCAAACGGCACGCCAAAGAGCAGGCCGACCTGCTCAGCCGGGCACTCACCCTCTGAAACGGTGTGGGCCGAGCTTCGGCAGAGCCCACACCACCGCACTGACACAGCACTGAAACCAACATCGACACCGGGCATCCGGCGCCGCAGGATGAGCGGACTAGTGCGTGCTCTGGATCTGCCGGATGCTCAGCAGAACCTGATCGCGCAGATTCTCTGGCGCCACCTCTCGGCACGCGCGCTGAACGGCCTCGGTCAGAACGACGCCGACGTGCAGCTCAGAGGAGCAGTCGGTGCAGCCGGCCATGTGTTCGCGAATGTCGGCAGCGTCGTTGCTGGCGAGTTCGTTGTGAAGATACTCTTCGAGTTCAGCCTTGGCTTTGTCGCAGCCGCAGTCGGTCATTTCTTACTCCCCTTCGCCTCGGTCGCGTGGATTCCGCGACCCTCGGCGTATTCGGTCAGCAGGCCCCTGAGAAGGCGTCGGCCGCGGTGCAGGCGGCTCATGACGGTACCAACGGGGGTTTTCATGATGTCGGCTATCTCTTGGTAAGAGAAGCCCTCAACGTCGGCCAGGTACACGGCCAGACGAAAGTCTTCGGGAATCGACTGCAGGGCGTCTTTCACTGCGCTGTCAGGCAGGTGGTCGATGGCCTCTGCCTCGGCCGAACGGCTCGAAGTGCCGGTGGCGGTGGCCGACTCGGCATTGCCGAGCTGCCAGTCTTCGAGGTCGCTGGTGGTGCCCTGGTAGGGGTCGCGCTGCTTCTTGCGGTACACGTTGATGAACGTGTTGGTCAGAATGCGGTACAGCCAGGCCTTGAGGTTCGTGCCCTGCTCGAACTGCGCGAATGCCGCGAACGCCTTCACGAAGGTCTCTTGAACGAGATCTTGGGCGTCAGCCGGGTTGCGGGTCATGCGCAGCGCCGCGCCGTACAGTTGGTCGAGAAACGGCACTGCCTGCTCCTCGAAGAGCGCACGAGGGTCGGGCACCGCTGCCGGTTCAGAATTCGTCGATGTCATCACCGGCCAGTCTACGATGCGGGCCACCCGGGGGCGGTCGAGCGTTGCCTGCACGTGCCACCTTCTTTCGAATCCTCATCAAACGTCGATACCCTAGACAACTGATGCTTATCTCTAGATATTCCGCACCCGACTTCAACCCGTACGGCGACACGTCGCCCACCGAGCCGAACCCCGACTGGGCTGCTCCGCGTGCGCACGGGCCTCTGGCCGCCACTGTCTCTCTGCCCGGGTCGAAGAGCTTGACGAACCGTGAGCTGGTGCTGTCGGCACTGGCGGATGCCCCTTCACGCCTCCGCTCGCCTCTGCACAGCCGAGACACGACCCTCATGGTCGAGGCGCTGCGCTCATTCGGTGTGAGTATCGAACCCGCACCGGCTTCTGGCCGCTTCGGTGTCGACTGGCTCATCACGCCGCCCGACGAGCTGCTCGGCAGTACCACGGTCGACTGCGGGCTGGCCGGCACGGTCATGCGCTTTCTGCCGCCTGTTGCCGCTCTGGCCCTCGGCCCCATCGTGTTCGACGGCGACGAGGGTGCGCGCAAACGGCCGATGGCCACGACTATCTCTTCTCTCGTCTCGCTCGGGGTCGACATCACTGCCGACGGTCGCACCAACCTGCCCTTCACCGTCTACGGCACCGGCTCGGTCGAGGGCGGCGAGATCACCATCGACGCCTCCTCCTCTTCGCAGTTCGTCTCGGGGCTGCTGCTCGCGGCCGCCCGGTTCGAGAAGGGCCTGCGACTCGTGCACGAGGGCTCGCGGCTGCCGAGCATGCCGCACATCGAGATGACCATCGTGGCGTTGGCCGCACGCGGAGTCACCGTCACGTCTGGCACCGTCACGTCTGGCACCGTGCCATCTGGCACCGTCGCATCTGGCACCGTCGAGACCGGCACCGACGAGTCTGCCGCGCCCGCGTGGAGCGTCGAACCCGGCCCCATCGCAGGAGCCGAGGTGAGCATCGAACCCGACCTGTCGAACGCGGCACCGTTCCTGGCCGCCGCGCTGGTGGCGGGTGGCTCGGTGACGTTCACCGGCTGGCCCGAGAGCACCACGCAGGTGGGCGCCCGGTTGATCGACTTTCTTCCGCTGTACGGTGCGACAGTGACGCGCGAGGGCGACCGGGTGACGGTGACCGGGGGCGCGAGCATCCGGGGCATCGACCTCGACCTGAGCGAGGGCGGCGAACTGGCACCCGCACTGGTCGCGCTGGCGGCCCTGGCCGACTCGCCGAGCACCATCACGGGCATCGGGCACATCCGCCACCACGAGACCGACCGACTGGCGGCGCTGGCGACCGAGATCAACAGGTTGGGCGGCAAGGTGACCGAGCTCGACGACGGGCTGTACATCGAACCGCAGCCGCTGCACGGCGGTGTATGGCAGACGTACCTCGACCACCGCATGGCGCACGCGGGCGCCATCATCGGGCTGGCGGTCGACGATGTGATCGTGGAGAACATCGCCACAACCGCCAAGACGTTGCCCGAGTTCGCGGCGCTGTGGCTGCAGCTCGTGTCGGGTTCGTCGGCTGAGGCCTCGAGCGCGCTCGGTGGCGGCAGCGGCCGTGCTGGCCACAGCGTCGCGATCGATGCGGGCGGGCCGACTGCATGAGCTGGTGGTCTGACGGTGTCGACGACGAGCCCGACGAATTCGATGAATTCGACGAATCGAGCATCCGGATGCGGCCGAATCCGAAAGGCAACCGGCCGCGCACCAAGACCCGCCCCGAGCACAACGACGCCATCAAAGGCAGAGTGCTCTCCGTCGACCGCGGGCGATTCGGCGTGCTCGTGCGCGAGAACGCCGCCGACGAAGCGGTCATCACCGCCTCGCGCGCCCGCGAACTCGGCCGTCTCGGTATCGTCACCGGCGACACCGTCGAGCTGGTCGGCGACACGACCGGCGCCGACGGCAGCCTCGCCCGCGTGGTGCGGGTCGACGAGCGAAAGACCCTGCTGCGCCGCAGCGCCGATGACAGCGATGCGGTCGAACGCGTCATCGTGGCGAACGCAGACCAGATGCTCATCGTGGTGGCGGCCGCGAACCCCGAGCCGCGGGCGAACCTCATCGACCGCTACCTCGTGGCGGCGTTCGACGCCGGGCTCGCTCCGATTCTCTGCATCACCAAGACAGATGTGGCCGACCCCAGCGACTTTCTCACCCAGTTCGACTGCTTCGACCTCGAAATCATCTCGGGTGCCAAAGACGATTTCCCGCTGGATGCCCTGAAAGCCCTGCTCGTTGGCCACACCACTGTCACCGTCGGTCACTCGGGTGTTGGCAAGTCGACCCTGGTGAATGCCCTCGTTCCCGGCACTGACCGCGCCGTCGGGCGCGTGAACGACGTCACCGGTCGCGGGCGTCACACCTCCTCGTCGACGGTGTGCATCCGGGTGCGCGATGCCGATGGCGACCCGGGATGGATCATCGACACCCCCGGAGTGCGTTCGTTCGGGCTCGGGCACGTGAAGCCGGAGAATATCCTCCGTTCGTTCGCCAACTACGCCATTCCCGCGGCCACGCTGCCACGATCGGCCAAGGGCATCGAACTCAGCCAGGCCCACGACTGGGAGATCGTCGACCGCGTCTCGGGCGGTGAGCTCGGCGAGAGCGGCAAGGCCCGGCTCGAGTCGCTGCAGAAGATCATCACCACCCTCGAGAAGTAGGGTGGAACCGTGACCGACTACAGCCTCGCCGATGACCTCGCTCTCGCCCTCGACCTCGCCGACCGGGCCGACGCCATCTCGTTCGACCGGTTTCGCTCCCTCGACCTGGTGGTCCAGACGAAACCCGACCGTACCCCGGTGACCGACGCCGACAAAGCCGTCGAGCGGGCCATCCGCGACGGGCTCGACGCGGCCCGCCCGAACGATTCGGTGCTGGGTGAAGAGTTCGGCTCGAACGGTGAATCGGCCCGGCAGTGGATCATCGACCCGATCGACGGCACGGCCAACTTTCTCCGCGGCGTTCCGGTGTGGGGCACGCTGATCGCGCTGGTCATCGACGGGGTGCCAACAGTGGGTGTGGTGAGCTCTCCGGCCCTGCAGAAGCGTTGGTGGGCATCCCTCGGCGCAGGCGCCTGGATGACCGAGGCCGGCCCGAACGCCTCGACACCGCGCCGCCTGCAGACGTCGAAAGTGGCGTCATTGGCCGACGCCTCAATCAGCTACAACAGCCTCAAGGGCTGGAGCGAGGCGGGTCATCTGCCCGACCTGCTGCGACTCAGCGAGTCCGTGTGGCGCACCCGCGCGTACGGTGAGATGTGGGCGTACATGATGGTGGCCGAGGGCCTCGTCGATGTCGCGTGCGAGTACGACCTGCAGGCGTACGACGTGGCGGCGCTCATCCCGATCGTGCAGGAGGCCGGTGGCCGGTTCACGAGTGCGGCGGGCGGGGATGCCCTCTGGGCCGGTTCGGCGCTGGCCACGAACGGGCTGCTCCACACCGAGACTGAACATACGCTGAAAGGCACTCTGCCGAAGCTAGGCTGAGACCGGCACCGCGTGGTGCGGGCCGCGGTTCACGTCTTCAGATGGAGCATCCTGCAATGTCACACATTTACGACAACATCACCGACCTCGTCGGCCACACGCCGCTGGTTCGCATCAACCGGCTCACCGAGGGTATCGACACCACCATTCTCGGCAAGCTCGAGTTCTACAACCCCGCGAACAGCGTCAAAGACCGCATCGGCGTCGCCATCATCGACGCGGCGGTCGCTGCCGGGGCGCTGAAGCCCGGCGGCACCGTCGTCGAAGGCACCAGCGGCAACACCGGTATCGCCCTCGCCATGGTGGGCGCGGCACGCGGCTACAAGGTGATTCTGACCATGCCGGAGAGCATGAGCATGGAGCGCCGCGTTCTGCTCCGCGCGTACGGCGCCGAACTGGTGCTGACCCCCGGCCCCGACGGCATGCGGGGCGCTGTGGAGACGGCAGAGAAGATCGTCGCCGAGACAGAGGGCGCCGTTCTGGCCCGCCAGTTCGAGAACGCTGCGAACCCGGCCATCCACCGCGCGAGCACGGGCCCCGAGATCTGGGAGGACACCGACGGCGCCGTCGACATCTTCATCGCGGGTATCGGCACGGGCGGCACGATCACGGGTGTCGGCAACTACCTGAAAGAGCAGAAACCGGGCATTCAGATCATCGGTGTCGAGCCGAAGGACTCCCCCATTCTGAACGGCGGCAAGCCGGGGCCGCACAAGATCCAGGGCATCGGCGCGAACTTCGTACCCGACATTCTCGACACCACCGTCTACGACGAGATCATCGACGTCACACTCGACGACTCCATTCGCGTCGCGCGCCAAATGGCTACTGACGAAGGCATTCTCGCCGGCATCTCATCGGGTGCCATCATGTGGGCCGCGCTCGAGGTCGCCAAGCGCCCCGAGAACGCGGGCAAGACCATCGTGGCCATCGTCTGCGACTTCGGCGAGCGGTACGTCTCGTCGGTGCTGTACGACGACATCCGCGGCTGAGATCGGGCGTGTCGTTCTTCTCCCGTGTCAGGGAAGACCTGGCCGTCGCACGCCTCCGCGACCCGGCAGCACGCTCGAAAGTCGAGGTTCTGCTGGGCTACTCGGGGCTGCACGCCCTGTGGATGCACCACCTCACTCACGCGATGTGGCAGCGTGAGGGGCTGAGACTGCCCGCCCGACTGCTCTCGCAGCTGACCCGCTTCGCCACCGGCGTCGAGATTCACCCGGGCGCGGTCATCGGCCGCCGTGTGTTCATCGACCACGGCATGGGTGTGGTCATCGGTGAGACGGCGAGGGTCGGCAACGATGTGCTGATCTACCACGGGGTCACCCTGGGCGGCATCGGCCCCATTGCGGGGCCGCGGCATCCGAGCATCGGCGACAACGTGCTGCTCGGCGCTGGCGCGAAACTGCTCGGGCCCATCACCATCGGCGAGGGCAGCGCCGTGGGTGCGAATGCGGTCGTGCTCATCGACGCCCCGCCGCACTCACTGGTCGTCGGGGTTCCGGCCACGGTCAGGCCGCGCACGCCCTCGGCCTAGTCTCGGCCTGGCCTGCCCCCGCAGAAACAAAGAAGCCCGGCACCGCAGAAAGCGGGCCGGGCTTCTTCAGCTATCGATGATCAGACTTTGCGCCCCGTGATGAAACGCAGCAGGAACACGATGAGGGCGATGACCAGCAGCACGACGCCCACCCAGATCAAGAAGCTCAACGAAGACGAAACCCCGCCTGTGATGAGCAGAATAATCGCGATGATCGCGATGATCGCTACGAGAATGTTCATGGTGTTTTATCCCTCCCGAGATGGTTTTGCGGCTGTGGCCGCGCGCCAATTTTACCGGCGACGGCCCTCAGAGGCAGGGGACTTGCGCGCCCGGGAGGTTCTGTTGTAGGGCCGAAGACGTCAGCGAGCCAGCGAACGAACGGCACCCACTGCCGCCTCGACGGCTGTCGCAGCAGCAGCGAGATCGGCCTCGGTGCTCTCGCCGCCGAAGGTGAATCGCACGGCCGTCAGGGCCCTCTCCGGCGGGAAGCCGGCCGCCAGCAGAACGTGCGAGGGCTCGTCGCTTCCCGCCGCGCACGCCGATCCGCTCGAGCACACAACGCCCGCCCGCTCGAGTTCGAGCAGCACAGCTTCGCCGCTGACGCCGTCGAAACAGAACGATGCGCTACCGGGCAGTCTGTGTACCGGATGCCCGGTGAGCTCGGCCTCGGGCACACGCCGCAGCACCTCACCGACGAACCCGTCGCGCAGCGCTGTCACCCGCGCGGCCTGTGTCTCGCGCTCCGCCTCTGCGAGGTCGAGGGCGAGCGCCAGCCCTACCGCCGCCGCGACATTCTCGGTTCCTGAACGGGCACCGCGCTCTTGCCCCCCACCGTGCATCAGAGGTTCGAGCGGTACGCGGCCGCGTACGAAGAGGGCCCCCACCCCTTTGGGCGCGCCGAGCTTGTGGCCGGAGAAACTCAGCGCATCGACACCGAGGGCGCGGGCATCCAGTGTCAGCCACCCGGCGGCCTGCACGGCGTCGGTGTGCAGCGGAACCTTCACCGCGCGCGCGATTGCGGCGAGCTCTGCCACGGGCTGGATGCTGCCGACCTCATTGTTCGCGTACATCACCGAGACCAGGGTGTCGTCACTGCTGAGGCGCGCAGCGAGCTCGTCTGGATCGACTCGACCGGTGTGATCGACACCGAGAAAGCTGATGCGAAAGCCGTGGTGTCGGCGCAGGTAGTCGCACGACTCGAGAACAGCTTCGTGCTCGATGGGCGTGGTGATGATGTGGCGACCCCGCGGTGCCCCGAGGGCGATGCCCTTGACGGCGAGGTTGTCGGCCTCGGTGCCCCCCGAAGTGAACGTGACCTCGCTGGCGCGGGCGCCGAGGTGACGGGCCACACGGGCCCGGGCATCCGCGAGCGCCCGTGCCGCCCGTTCACCCAGCGAATGCGTGCTCGACGGGTTGCCGAAGTCGCCCGTGAGGTAGGGCCACATCGCCTCGAGCACCTCGCGGCGAACGGGCGTGGTGGCGGCCGCGTCGAGGTAGATCACGGTGTGGTCGTACCGGCCGTCGTAAGCGTCACATCGAGCCCGAGGTCGAGCGAACGTACGCTGTGGGTGAGGGCGCCGACCGAGATGATGTCGACGCCGGTCTCGGCGATGGCGCGCACGGTGTCGAGGTTCACCGATCCGCTGGCCTCCACGAGCGCGCGGCCGGCCACCTGCGCGACACCGGTGCGCAGGTCGGCGAGGCTGAAGTTGTCGAGCATGATGGTGTCGACCCGCGCGGCGAGCACGGGCTCGATCTGGTCGAGGCGGTCGACCTCGGCTTCGAGGTGGGTGGTGTGCGAGAGGGCGGCGCGAACGTCGAGCAGGGCATCCGTCAGCGAACGCCGACCGTCGGCCGTGATCACGGCGAGGTGGTTGTCTTTGGCCATCACCGCGTCAGAGAGCGAGAAGCGGTGATTGTGGCCGCCGCCGGAGCGCACGGCGTGGCGTTCGAACGCGCGAAGGCCCGGGGTGGTCTTGCGCGTATCGACGATGCGGGCATGGGTTCCGGCGGTGAGGGCGACGAACTGTGCAGTGAGGGTGGCGACGCCCGAGAGGCGTTGCACGAAGTTGAGGGCGACGCGCTCTGACTGCAGAACCGAGCGGGCGGGGCCGGCCACTGAGGCAAGAACGTGGCCCGCCTCGAACGATTCACCGTCGTCGACGCGCAGTTCGACGGTGACCGACGGGTCGATCAGGCCGAACGCCGCGGCGAACACGGCTCCCCCACTGAACACACCCGGCTCCCGGGCCACCAAGTCAGCGGTGGCGGTGGCGTCGGCCGGAATCAGCGTCTGTGAGGTGATGTCCCCCCACGGGGCGTCTTCGTAGAGGGCCATGCTCACGACCTGGTCGATGAGCTGAGGGGTGAGGGTGTTGGCCACGAGTGCAGGATTCGCGGCGAGCGCGGGGGTGGCAGCGAAGGCGTTGGGGCTGGCGGCGCTGCTGGCGAGTGGGTTCACTGGGGGGTTCACGTGGGAAGCGCGGCCTTTCGGGCGGAGATCTGGTGGTGGTGAAAGAGAGTCGATGTCTCAGGGAAGTCGGAACGGTAGTGCGCCCCCCGTGACTCTTCGCGCTGCCGTGCGGCGGCGGCGATGAGCCTGGCCAACAGCAGCAGGTTGCGGTCTTCGAGGGCGGTGATCGTTTCGGCCGGTGTGGCGTCGCAGGCCGTCTGCCAGCGCGCGAACTGCGCCTGGGCCGCGCTGAGGGGTGCGGCATCGCGGTAGACGCCCACGGCGTTCCACATCAGCTGTTGCAGCGCCGCGCGGCTGAACTTCGCGTCATCTGAGGCGTCACCGGAGGCGTCATCTGAACGATCAGTTGGCAGACCCGAATCCGGCGCATCACCGAGCGCACGCACGTGCCACGCCGAGTCGCCCTCGGCGTCGGCCGCGACATCCGGCCACCCCTCGGTCACAAACCTCGCGGCACCAGCACCAGCATGCCCTTGCAGCACGGCGACGGCCCGCCACGCGAACACCACCGACTCGAGCAGCGAGTTCGACGCGAGCCGGTTGGCGCCGTGCACCCCCGTGCAGGCCACCTCACCCACCGCGAACAGCCCGGGAACGGTGCTGCGCCCCCAGTCGTCGGTGAGCACCCCGCCCATCCAGTAGTGCGCCGCCGGCGTCACCGCGATGGGCTCCCGCCCCCAGTCGAGCCCGTTGGCCCGGCACGCCTGGCTGATGCTCGGAAACCTGCGTTCGAGAAACTCTGCCCCGAGCTCTGTGGCGTCGAGCAGCACTGGCGCGCCGCCCTGCTTCGCCATCTGCTCGGCGATGGCCCGGGCGACGACGTCTCGGGGTGCCAGTTCGGCATCCGGATGCACGCCCACCATGAACCTCGCCCCGTCGGCCCCGCGCAGCACCGCTCCCTCACCGCGCACCGCCTCTGACACCAGAAAGTTGCCCGGAACGGCCAGCGACGTGGGGTGGAACTGGTAGAACTCCACATCGGCGAGCTCTGCACCGGCCCGGTAAGCCGCTGCAACCCCGTCGCCCGTGGTGACCGCGGGGTTCGTCGTGTGGGCGTAGAGCTGCCCGGCTCCCCCGCTGGCCAGCACCACGGCGTCGGCGAGCACAGTGATCGTACCCGCCACACCGCAGGCGGCAGCCGAAACGACCTCCACCCCCACCACGCGGCCCGACTCGTCGACCACCAGGTCTTTCACGAACGTGTTCTCGAGCACCCGCGCCGCCGTGGTTCGCACCGCCCGCACGAGCGCGCGCTCGATGGCCGAACCGGTGGCGTCTCCCCCGGCGTGCAGAATGCGCGCTGACGCGTGCGCCGCCTCGAGCCCCCGCGCGAGTTCTCCTCCGGGCACCCGATCGAACTCCACCCCGAGCCGGATGAGGTCGCGAATGCGCTCGGGCCCCTCAGCGCAGAGCGCCTCGACGGCCGACAACCGGTTGAGGCCCGCCCCCGCCACCAGCGTGTCGGCAATGTGCGACGCCACGCTGTCATCGTCGAACATCGCTGCGGCGATACCGCCCTGGGCATACCGGGTGTTGCTCTCGCCGAGTTCGGCCTTGGTGATGAGCGTGACGTCGTGCGTGCTGCTCGCCGCAATGGCGACGATCAGCCCCGCAATACCGCTTCCCACCACCACCAGGCGCGAGCGTGCCGGCACCTGCTCGGTCACGGGCGTGCCGCCAGCATTCTCTCGAGCGCCACGCGTGCCGGCACCGATACCTCGTCGCCGACCGCGATCTGGTTGAGAACCTCGCCGCGTACGAAGGCCTCGAGCACCCAGGCGAGATAGCCCGGGTGAATGCGGTACATGGTCGAACACGGGCAGATCACCGGGTCGAGGCAGAAGATCGTGTGCTCGGGGTGCTCGGCCTGCAACCGTTGCACCATGTTGATCTCGGTGCCGATGGCGAACACCTGCCCGGGCTCCGCCGCCTCGATGGCCTTCTTGATGTAGTCGGTCGACCCCGCTTCGTCGGCCGCATCGACGACGGGCATCGGGCACTCGGGGTGCA
The DNA here is from genome assembly GCF_035018625.1 of Subtercola sp. RTI3. Classification (NCBI taxonomy): domain Bacteria; kingdom Bacillati; phylum Actinomycetota; class Actinomycetes; order Micrococcales; family Microbacteriaceae; genus Subtercola; species Subtercola sp. RTI3. The sequence goes on from NZ_JASJXO010000016.1 coordinate 19,401, forward strand.
CGATGACACGAACGCCCGGGTACTGGGCGCGAGCCTGTTCGATCTGGGCGACTGTGAAACGTTTGTGCACCGAGCAGAACCCGTGCCACAGGATGACCTGGGCATCCTGAATCGTCTCGATGTCATTGCCTCCGAGAGGCTTCTGCGGGTTCCACATGGGCATGCGCTCGAGCGGCACCCCCATGGCCTTCGCCGTGTTACGACCGAGGTGCTGGTCAGGAAAGAAGAGCACGCGCTGCCCCCGCTCGAATGCCCACTCGAGCACGGTGGCCGCGTTCGACGACGTGCAGACGATACCGCCGTGCTCGCCGCAGAACCCCTTGAGCGCCGCCGACGAGTTCATGTAGGTCACCGGGATGACTGGTACCCGCCCGCTCGCATCGGGCTCGGTGCCGTACAGCTCTTCGAGCGCCTCCCAGCACTCGGTCACCGAGTCGATGTCGGCCATGTCGGCCATCGAGCAGCCCGCGGCGAGGTTCGGCAGAATGACCGACTGGTTCGGGCCCGAGAGCATGTCGGCGGTCTCGGCCATGAAGTGCACGCCGCAGAACACGATGGCTTCTGCCGCCGGCCGGTCGCGCGCCGCCTGGGCCAGCTGAAAGGAGTCGCCCACGAAGTCGGCGTACTGCACGACCTCGTCGCGCTGGTAGAAGTGGCCGAGAATGACGAGTCGATCGCCGAGGGTCGCCTTGGCCGCACGGATGCGACCATCGAGTTCTGCTGCGCTGGCCGTTCGGTACTCGGCCGGAATCTCACCCTGGCGGGGGGTGGAGACCGGAGCCACGTCGGCCATCGACGAACCGGGGCCGTACGCAGCCACCGACACTCGATCGAAGTTCCACGGCGCGTCTTTCAGCGCCGGGCTGCAACTGGTGACCTTCGAACCCGGGCGGATGAGCTGAATGGTGGTGTCAACGGAGGGCATGTGGTGCTCCTTGCTCGGGCAGCGGGCCGTTCTCGGCCAGGTCGATCGACTCGTTGGTGCGGTAGAGGCGCGGTGGTCGGTGTCGGCCGCCCGCGAGGTATTCGTCGGTGGCGACGATCGATTGGCCTGCCTCGATCTGTCGCCTGAAATTGGCAGGGTCGAGGGGGCGGCGGAGTACGGCTTCGTACACCTCGCGCAACTGGGCGAGGGTGAAGCGTTCACCCAGAAAAGCGTGAGCGATACGGCTGTACTCCATCTTGTTGCGCAGCCGCCAGAGGGCGTATTCGACGATGGTGTTGTGATCGAACGCGAGCTCCGGCAGTTCGTCGGCCGAGAACCACCGCACATTCTCACCCTCGGTGGCCTGCTCGGCCTCGTCGGGACGCACCAGCGCCCAGTAGACGACCGAGACCACGCGCTGGCTCGGCGAACGGTCGACGGTACCGAACGCATAGAGCTGCTCGAGGTACCGAGGGGTCAGACCCGTGGTCTGCTGAAGTGTTCTGGCGGCCGAGTCGGCGAGGCTCTCGTTGGCGCCGAGGGGGCCGCCTGGAAGCGCCCACTGCCCTTCGAATGGCTCGCGGATGCGGCGCACGAGCGGCAGCCAGAGAGTCGACCCTGCTCGCAGCGAGAAGATCACCGTCGAGACGGCGAGCTGCGCCACCGGGGTGGCGATCGTTGTGTTCACAGGGCTGATTTCGAGTAAAGGTGTAAATGACTTGAACTAAGAATACACCACACATTAGAGCAACGACAAACACCCGTCAAGGCCCTATGGCCAGCTTGTCACTGCCGGTAATCGGGTGGATAGTTTGGTCTTGACGCAGCCGTCTCTCCCCCACGAAGACGCTGCTGTCGGAATTCCCGAACGATTCACACGCGAGTTCTGACGCTGTGGGTTGCTCGAATTCCTGTGGTCTGGCTTCCGACAATCGGGTAGTCCGAAGTCAGACCACCCTTATGTCCCACAGCCACGTATTCTGAGATGCATCTGAGAGGCAGGGAGTTCAATGGGAAAGCTTGTCTATGGCGATTCGGGTACCGAAATCGAATTCGACGATCGCGTTCTGACCCATCTGCAGATCGTCATCGGGGCGAAGCTGCGGCGTCGCGAGAGTTTCTTCTTCTCGTGGAAAGACGACCCCGCCGTGGGCGACGGGCGCAGCAGCATCTGGCTCGACTCATTTGTGCCGCTGTATTTTCGCTACTCCGCCAGCAAGGTACCGGTGATCAACCGCGAATGGATCACGGTCATGACCTCGTCGGCCAACAGCGGTGCAGGCCTGACCTTCATCGAAGAGCCCGGCGAAAAGTCGACCCCTCTGCCCAAATCGCAGGCCTGAGCCGAACCCGCAACTACTTCGGTTGCGGCAGGATGCCCGGCACCACCTCGCGCGGCGTGACGCCGTAGTTCGCTCGCAGCGCGAAGCGCAGCTCTTTCACACTCGAGAACCCGGATTGCAGTGCGATGGTACCCACCGAGTGAGGAGTCGCTGAGGTCAGCGCGCGGAGGGCTATCTCGAGTCGTCGCAGCCGAATGGCTTCGGCCGGCCCCACCCGGGTTGCACTGAAACTGCGCTGCAGATGCCGCAGCGACACGTTGAGTTGGTTGGCCAGCTGCTGGGGTGTGAACAGCGGATCAGAGGCCTGGCGTGCAATGAGCGCGTCGGCGCGCGCCTTCAGCCCCGAGGTGAGCAGTGCCGAATCCATGCGGTAGCCGGCGTCTTCGAGAAACAGCCCGGCCATCAGCTGCGTCAGCACTGTGGAGGTGGGGGATTCAGCTGTCTCGGTGGAGGCCGTGACCGGAGCATTCACCTCGTGCATCAACGCGAGCACGAACGACAGGGAGGGGCCCCGCAGCCGCGCGCCGATCCTGAAACCGCCCAGCTGACCCCGAACCTGCACTCCTTGATTGGCAAGACGCTCGCGGTGCAGGGTGACCATGGCCACCCGGGAGAGCACGGGGTTCTCGCCGGTGACCGCGTTCCAGCCGCGCATGAAGCCGACCTCGCCGGAGTCGAAGTGCAGCCGCTCACCCCTGTCGAACAGGTCGTACCGCCCATTTCGCACGAATACCACGCTGATGTAGTCGTGCTGCTCCGGCTCGTCGCTCGAGGGGGTGACTCTCGCGGGCGTCTGCGCCACGTCAGAGACGGCGACGTCGGCAAAATTCCAGCGGCGCCCCTCTGAACGATACGTCTGCGCATCTTCGGGCACGATGTTGTTCGGCCCAGAACGCAACCCGTCGACGCCCTGCCACGACCACGCCGAAGTTTCAGTAAAACCCATGTGCTGCTCCCTTGTTCTCACCCCACGTTCGAACAATGGGCCTGCGAACCCAGTGGGTACAGGTTACCCCGTGCGTCACGTTTGCGACAGAATGCGACGAAGCTCTCTCACTGCCCTCCAGTAGGCCCGCCACGCGCTGACACTTTAGCCAACCGCATGCGAGCCGAGCACCCGCAGAAGTTCACCTGCGGGGTGGGGAGTCTGGCTGTGAATTCGAATCGTTCTCTGTGCGTTCTCGACGATCGTTCGATACTGGTCGAGGGCATCACGGCTGTTGCGCGGTATACGTACCCGGGCCTCGTGCTGCGGATCGGCCCGGTGAATCCGGTCAGCCCGAAGTCCGATGTCGCGGTTCTGGGCGGCACGGTGCTGAGTTCGTGCCCGCTCTCGGCCGAGTTTGCAGCCCTGGTGGGCCACGCCAGCACCATCATCGCGTTGGTCGACAAGACCTCGATCACTCACATCGACGACCTGCGCCTCGCCGGCGTCGACGTGTTCGTCTCGGTCACCGAAGGCCTCACCGAGTTGCTTCGCGCGATCGACCAGGCCTTCACCGGGCAGGCGTACGTGTCACCGGATGCGCGGGGGTTGTTCGAACGGCCCACACCGTCCACTCCCCGCGTGAGCCCGCGCGAACGCGAGGTCGTAGCGCTCTACCTGTCGGAGAACGACTGGAGCGTCGACGACGTGGCTGCAATGCTGCACATCAGCTCGCAGACCGTTCGGTCGCACCTCGCCCGGCTTCGCAGCCACTTCAGCGCAGCAGGCCACCGCGTTCACAATCGGCTCGAGCTGCGCCAGACACTGCTCGGCCTCGGCCTTCTGCAGATCGACGAGCTCGAGGCCGCCCCGCAGCTTCTCGCCGGCTGAGTCGAAGGGCTACGAAGCGCCTGTTACCCGCGCCGGTCGCCCCGCGCCGGCCACTCCGCGCCGGTCACCCCGCGCCGGCCGCTCACTGTTCCCGACGCCGGCGGAGGTCGGGCACGAGCGCGCCCAGCGACCGGCCGCGGAGCGCGCTGAACCACACTCCGGCCCCGTACGCCAGATCGTCGAGCCTGCGCGCAATGCCGAACCGAACCGGGTCGAGCAACCGGCTCTGGGCTCCTGACAGGGGCGGCGCGGCCAGCACAGTGCGCCGGTACTCGATCACCACATCGATGACGGCCGCCACTGCTGCCGCGCGGCGCACCCGCGGTGAGAACACCCCCGCCAGCACCGTCACCGGCCACCAGTGCCGCAGCAGCAGCGCCATTGCCTGAGTCAGCGCCGCGAGCGAACCCGTCACGGTCAGAGTGCCGGCGAGCCGGTAGGGGTGATCGCTCTTCGTCACCTTCTCTGCGATCCGCACCGCCGTGAACCCCATCAGTACGAGTACGGCCGGCAGCGACCAGCGGCGCTGGGCAATGACCGCGACGACGAGCAGAGCGCTCCAGGGCGCCAGAATCACCGGCGCGATGTCGCGGGGGTGACGCCGGCCGAGCTCGAGTGATCCGGTTCCGTAGACAGCCTTGCGGAGCATCCAGTCGCCCAGCTTCACCCGATGCTCGTGCCGCACTTCGGCCGCCGGCTCGTACCGGATGCGCCAACCCCGCTCGGCCAGACGCCAGACGAGGTCGACATCTTCACCCACCCGCAGCCCGTCGCTGAACCCGCCGCCGAGTGCGTCGACCCGGGCCACCAGGCATGCACTCGGAACCCACGACACAGGAGCTCGAGGCCGCACAATGCCCGCGTGCACGCCCAAGTCAAGCGAGGAGCGAGCCTCTTCATATCGTGCGATCCACCCAGTGCCGGGTTCTGCCGCCTCGAGCGCCAGCACGCGCGGCGAGGCCAACGCAACGCGGGGGTCGGCGAAGTGCCGCAGCAGGGTCTTGATCGCACCTGGCTCGAGCACGATATCCGAGTCGACAAATGCCACGAACGGGGTCGTGACGGCGGCGAGCCCCGCATTGCGCGCGCCGCCGGGCCCCACATTGACCTCAAGTCGCACCAGTGTTGCTCCGTGCGCTTCGGCAACAGCCCGCACGGGCTCCGGATGCTCGGAGCAGTCGTCGACCACAATCACCCTGCTGCCCGCCGGAATGCTGCCCAGCAGCCGCCCGAGCGCATCGGCTCGCTCGTGTGCTGGCACCACATATGTCAGCTGCTCCTCATCGGCCGGCGCCAGGCTGCCCACCACAGGGTCGGCCATCCCCGTTTCGAGCAGTCGATCGGCGAGGGCGCGCGTCGTGTCGTCAACGACGGTGAGCGCATCACCGGCCAAGAGTCGCCGGGCCACCGACGTGAGGTAGAGCACCCGCGTGGGCGCCCCGCCCACCAGCGTGCGCCCACCATCGCGCACCCGCACCAACCGGTTCAGCCGCACTACGAACCCGTTGGGCAACCGACTCGCCGGGGGCCGGATGCCCTCGCCACCGTTCTGGTCATGCGAGTCGGTCACGGCGTCACTCAAGGCGACCCCGGTCTGTGGGTGTTGCGCGGTCGATCAGATCGTGAGCGGTCGCTACGATCGCTGCGAACAGCCGCGCGCCCTCAGCCGCGTCGGCACCAGCGGGGTCACCCAGAATGCCGTTGGGCGACACGGCCGCCACTCCCCCGACGGCGAGCGCGGCCATGATGCTGGCGAGCGGCAGAGTCATACCGGCCTCCGCACGGTCGAGGTGAACGAGTTCGGGTGCGAGGTGCAGCAGGAGTGACGTCTCAACACGGCCCGCGTGGGTGTCGGTGCCGGGCGCCGGCAGAGCTGTCGCACAGGGCAGCCAGGCCACGTCGTGCCCTTCGGATCGCAGTTGCACCACCGCGCCCACGAGGGCGGCGACGTTGCCGCCGTGGCCATTCACGAACACCACGCGGCCGGCCCACGTCGACAGCGAGCGCACCAGTTCGACGAGTACGAACCGCAGGGCATCCGTGCCGATCGAGACGGTTCCGGCGAACGACTGGTGCTCGCCGCTCGAACCGAAGTGCAGAGTCGGCGCCACGACCACCGCGGTGGCTCCCGCCGCCGACAGCGAATGCGCCACAGCGTGCGCGACCCTCGTGGCGATGATGCTGTCGGTACTGAGGGGCAGGTGCGGGCCGTGCTGCTCTGTCGACCCCAGGGGCACGAGAACGAGCGAGCCGCGATTGACCGCCGGCGAGACCGCGCCGGCCAGATCAGCCGGGGCGAGATTCGCCGATGCGCTGCCGCTGTTCACCTTCTCCGAAGGCACCGGCGCTGGGCCGACTGGCGGCACGATACCCACCCCTGGTTCGGTGCTCACGTGCTGAATATACTGCTCAGCGCCGGCGCGACGTCGCGGTGGGTCTTCACGAGGCGGGCGCGGCCCCGCCCGAGGGCGGCGAGTTCGCGGCCGAGCTCGGCGTCGTGCTCACCGCTGGTGTCGATGAGCACATCGAGACGGGGCAGCCGCCCCGCGAACAAGCGGGGGTCTGGCCCGGCGTTGTGTACGCAGTCGGAGAGCAGCACCACGCGGGCATCCCGTGCCGGAATCCGCGCGAGCTGGCGCGCCGCGAGCTCAAGCGGAAACGCTACGTTCGTGAGCCCACGCGCGGGCAGCCGCAGTATCGAGTCGAGCAACTCGAGCGGCTTGATCTCGTGGCCGAGGTTCAACACAATGGCCGCGTCAGACCAGAAGGCGATCACCGCGAGCGCGTCGTGCTGCAGCTCAGCGGCGAGCGCGCCGACAGTTGCCGCGGCCGTCTGCACCCGCTCGCCTTTCATCGACCCCGACACATCGACCGCCAGCACGACCGAACGCCTCGTTCTGATGCGGTCGCGCACGATGATGTCTTCGTCTTCGGGCACCGGCCGCTCGGCCAGCATTTCGATGGTGCGGTCGAGGTCGATCTCGTCTGACCCGCCACGATAGGGCATGCTCGCGAGGGTTCCTGAGCCGCGATGCGCGGCCGAATCGCTGCGCGGCCGGGGTACCGCGAGTCGCGTGGCGATCTGCTGGGCACGGGCGCGCACGAGCTGGTCGACGGGCGTCTCGCCGATCTCGGCGGCGACGAGCGTGCCCTCTTCGTCGGTGAAGCCCGGGGCCGCCCTGCCGCGCGTCGTGCTCGACGAAGCAGTCTTCGCGGCCCCCTGGGCGCGCAGCACCATTGCATTGCTGCCGGCACCCGCGTCGAACACCGTGGGGTCTTCGGTGAGCTGCTTGGGCTTGCGGCGCAGTGGCCGCAGCGCTGTGGTCGTTCGCCGGTCAGCTTTTCGGCTGAGCGGTGATTCGGCCTCGATCTCCCTTCAGCCGGGCGCGGCGGCCGCCGGCTCGAGAATGAAGTGGTCTTCCCAGATCTCCCGCAGCACCTGTTCGGGTGTCGCCTCGATGGCTTCGTCGAGGTGGATTCGCCCTGAGAGCGACACGACCATGGCGTCGTAGACGAGTTCGCGGTAGGCCTGCTCGGCGTCGACATCGCCGCCCCGCGCATTCCCGCCAGCGCCAGCAGCATCGATGCCACGCAGTTCGCCGAGCTGCAGCGCCACGAGAACACAGTCGATGGCTCCGCGAACACTCGAACCCTGCCGAACATCCGGATGCCCGCGTGTTGCCCTCGTCACAGCCACCGCGTCGGCGATGAGCCTCGAACCGAGCCCGGTGCCCTCGTTGCGCGCAGTCGCCGTTCGCAGCGACACGATTCCGCGTTCGGCTGCGGCGTCTTGGTAGTCGACGGCCAGCCTGTTCAGCCGGTCGTGCACACTCGTCGAGAGGCGCGTGGTACCCACGTTGTCGTAGGGGTTCATCGAGGCAATCACTCGGAAGGTGGGGGCTGCCACGATGGTACCCACGCGTGGAATGGAGATCGAGCGGTCGGCCATGGCGGTGAGGAGGGTGTTCAGGGTGTCTTCGGGGGCGCGGTTGAACTCTTCGATGTAGAGAAACCCACCGTCGCGCATCGCCTCGACGAGAGGGCCGGGCACGAAGTTGTCGGCGCTGTAGTCTTCCCGCAGCACGCGGGCCGGGTTGTGGTGCCCCACGAGCTTCGCGGGGGTCAGATCGGCGTTGCCCTCGACGAACAGCAGCGGAATGCCCCACTCTGAGGTGATCGCCTTCAGCATGGTGGTCTTACTCGTACCGGGCGGCCCCTCGAGCACGATGTCACGCCCGGCCGCCACGGCCGCGAGCGTGAGTTCGAGCTCACGTTCGCGGCCGACGAGGTGCGAGGCGACCCTCGCCCGCGTGTCTCTGACGAGACTCACTTCAGCAGTTCTCCAGCGTCGACGGGCAGAGTGATTCCGGTGACGTAGCGCGACTCGTCTGAGGCGAGCCAGAGCACCGCATTCGAGATGTCGACCGGCTCGACCCACGGAATGGGCAGGGTGTTCATGGTCTGAAACCGTGGCGCCAGCACTTCGGCCGTGCGCTCTTCGGGCGCCAAGTCGGGTGCGAACAACTCATAGGTCGCCGCGTTCTGGATCATGTCGGTGTTCACCGAGGTCGGGTGCACCGAGTTGACCCTGATGAAGTCGGGCGCCAACTCGAGCGCAAGGGTGCGCATGAGCCCCACCACCCCGTGCTTGGCCGCAACGTAGTGGCCGATGTTCGGTATGGCCTCGAGCCCGGCCGTCGAACTGGTCAGGATGATCGAGCCTCCCCTGCCCCCGGCCTTGATGTGCGGGATCGCCGCCTTCACCGTCTTCCACACTCCCGTGAGGTTGACCGCGATCATGTCGTCGAACAGCTCGTCAGAGAGTTCTTCCATGGTGCCGAAGCTGAAGATTCCCGCGTTGGCACTGACGATGTCGAGGCGGCCGAGCTCAGCCACTCCCTTGTCGACGGCTGCTTTGACCGCGCCGAAGTCACGAACATCGGCCTGCGTGGCCACGATTCGCCGGTCGAGGCCTTCGATCTGGCGAATGGTCTCGGCAAGGTCATCCGGAGTCGACATGGCGTACGGAACACTGCCGATCTGGCCACAGATGTCGACCGCGATGATGTCGGCACCCTCTTGGGCGAGCCGCAATGCGTGGCTTCGACCCTGACCCCGGGCGGCCCCGGAGACAAACGCTACTTTTCCTTCTACACGCCCCATTGCGTGCACCTTCTCTCGCATTTCTTTACGACGGGCAGACGTCTGCTGCCCGAAGCTTGTGCCACGCGGCGCTCGGATCAGGGCCGAAAACCCGCCAGCGGATTGTCTTCGCACGCGCTGACGGGTGGGGATTCGGGCCGGCGCAGCGACAGGGTGAGGCTCACCGGGCGCGAACCCGCGCTTCGGGGCTCTCGCGGAATGCGGTGCGAGTGATCGCCGTCGGGCTTCGGAATGGAATCGACCTCTTTGCGTTTCGTGAGCGCGTCTTCGCCGAAGCCGCGCACGCATTCGGGGTCGGGCCCGTCGAGCGGCAGGCCGGTGAAGAACTTCGCTGCCATGCAGCCCCCGCGGCAGGTGTCGAAGAACCCGCACGAGGTGCAGGCGCCGCCGGTCTGCGGGGTGCGGAGCTTCTGAAAGAGGTCGGCGTGCCGCCAGACCTGCTGAAAGCCGCCCTCCGAGCGCACATTGCCGGCGAGAAAGTCGTCGTGAATCGCGAAAGGGCAGGCATACACGTCGCCGACGGGGTCGATGAGGCACACAACGCGGCCCGCGCCGCAGAGGTTCAGGCCGGGAAGAGCGTCACCGTACGCCGAGAGGTGAAAGAACGAATCGCCCGTGAGCACGTTGTCGCCGTGCGCGACCAGCCAGTCGTAGAGGCCCCGCTGCTGGCTCGCCAGGGGGTGCAGTTCTTCCCACACATCGGCGCCGCGACCGGATGGCCGCAGCCGGGTCAGTCGCAACTGCGCTTTGTATTTGTCGGCGATGGCCTTGAACTCGTCGAGCTGCGGCAGGTTCTGGCGGGTGCAGACCACCGAGATCTTGAAGTTCTCGAACCCCGCGTCGAACAGGTTCTGCATGGCCCGCATGGCCGTGTCGTACGACCCCGGGCCGCGCACGTGGTCGTTGACTTCGGCAGTGGCTCCGTCGAGCGAGATCTGCACGTCGACGTAGTCGCTGTCGACCAGCCGCTGGGCGACCTCGGGAGTGATCTTCACGCCGTTCGTCGAGAACTTGACGCCGACACGGTGTTCGGAGGCGTAGTCGACGAGCTCCCAGAAGTCGGGGCGAACCGTGGGCTCGCCGCCGCCGATGTTCACGTAGAACACCTGCATACGTTCGAGCTCGTCAATGACGGCCTTGCACTCGTCGGTGGTCAGCTCGCGCGGGTCGCGGCGGCCCGAACTCGACAGGCAGTGCACACACGAGAGGTTGCAGGCGTAGGTCAGCTCCCAGGTCAGGCAGATGGGTGAGTCGAGGCCGTATTCGAACAGGTCGACGAGACGGCCAGGCTTCGGCGGTGCGGCCGCGGTGCCGGCGGGAGCGCCGAAGGCAGAACGGGCATTCGGTCGGGATTCAAGAATGGTCACGATGCCCTCTCGACGAGCATTGACGAAGCAAGGAGGGTGCCGAGGGCCTGCTGGTAGCGGGGCAGGTCGGCTGCACTGATACCGGCGCCGGTGCACGCGTCGCGGGCGCTGGGAGCAGCAGAGAGCGACTGCACGACGCTCAGCAGGGTGCGGTCTTTCAGGAACGAGAGCTTTCGGGTGCCGAAGTGGTAGAGCAGGGCACCGAACGGCTCGGGTCTCACCGACACCTGGGGATGCAGATCCCATGCGGTGTCGAGATCGAGCGTGACCATCTCAGCGGCTTACGATGGGAGAAATCACGAGTGATGCCATCGCGAGTGAAAGAATCAATAGACGCCACACATGCCATCGATGGAGACTTCTTCGACGAGGGAATCGTGTTCGAAAACAGGCTCTGCGACCGAGTGCTGCTCGCCGTTCACGTCGCTTTCGGTCACGGCGGCTTCTGAAACGGCGGCTTCTGAAACAATGACACGTTCACTGGTGCTCAAGGGATTCTCCTTTTGCTCGACATCACCCCCGTTGGCGAATGTCTGTGATGAGAAGATGCTAATGGCACCGAGTGCCGAATGGAAGAGCGACGAGCAGGAAGGGGCAGAGAATGTCGACAGTACGTCTCGGCCGGCAACCGTCGACCTCACAGGCCGAACTGAGCCATATCGCGCTCACACTGTTCGTCGAGCACGGCTTTGACAACACGACGGTCGACGACATCGCCTCGGCGGCAGGCATCGGCCGCCGCACGTTCTTTCGGTACTTCTCGTCGAAGAACGACCTGCCCTGGGGCGACTTCGAGACCCAGCTCGCCTCGATGCGCGCGTTTCTCGCGTCGCTGCCGACCGAACTGCCGTTGATCGACGCCCTCTGCATGGCGGTCATCGAGTTCAACCGGTTGCCTCCGGCGGAGATCACCTACCACCGGCGCCGCATGGAGCTGCTGCTCACGGTTCCGACGCTCGTGGCACACTCGACGCTGCGCTACGCGGCGTGGCGCCAGGTGGTCGCCGACTACGCAGCCGAACGCATGCGAGTGCCGAGCGACAGCCTCGAGCCGCAGGCCATCGCATGGGCCGTGCTCGGGGTGTCGCTGTCGGCATACGAGCAGTGGCTGAAAGAGCTCGACGCCGATCTGCCGACGCTGCTGTCGTCGGCGTTCGAGATGGTGCGGCTGTCGTTCGCTGGCGCCAGCGCGGGTGCGGGTGCTGGCACTGCGCGCGCGGCGAGTGGGGCGTCCGACGCGGGCGGCGCGGCGAATGCGGTTGGTGTACCGGATGCGGGTGGCCGAGATGGCAGGCACGCCGACTGAGGGCGCGCGCGGCCGACCGACGCGCGTGATCGTGGTGGGAGCGGGCGCCAGCGGCGCAGCTCTGGCCGCGAGGCTGAGCGAAGACTCCTGGCGTGAGGTTCTGCTGCTCGAAGCCGGTCCGGTACCGTTTGCCCACGATTTTCCGGCCGATCTTGTCGACGCCGACACCGTGCGAGGGGCCGTGCCCGGCCACCTCGAAAACTGGTCGTTCGACGCTCACCTCACTGCAGACCGGCCGTACACCATCGCCCGCGGCCGCATTCTCGGCGGCTCCACCAGCATCAACGGCAGCTACTTCGTGCGGGCCCGCCGGGCCGACTTCGACGCCTGGTCGGCCGGCGGTAACGATGAGTGGGCGTTCGAGCGCGTTCTGCCGCTCTACCGCCGCCTCGAAGAAGACCAGCAGTTCGGCGACACCGCGGTGCACGGCGGCTCGGGGCCGATGCTCGTGAGTCGCCCACCACAGCACTCACCGGTTGTCGTCGCATTCACCGCCGCTACGCTGGCGGCGGGCTTTTCCGCCGAGCCCGACAAGAACGACCAGGGCGCCGCGGGCTGCGGCCCGCTACCGATGAACGTGTCGGGTACCACGCGCTGGAACACGGGGCTGGCCTACATCGAACCCGTGCGATCGAGGCCGAATCTCACCGTGCAGGGTGACACGTTCGTGCGCCGGGTGGTGTTCGAGGCGCAGCAGGCAGGCCGGGCATCCGAACCCCGTGCGGTGGGTGTCGAGGTCGAGCACAAGAATGCGGTCAGCACGCTCTACGCCGACGAGATCGTGCTGTCGGCGGGAAGCGTGAAGACGCCGCACCTGCTGATGCTCTCGGGCATCGGGCCGGTAGCAGAGCTGGCGGCCGCGGGCGTGGCGGTGGTGCGTGAGGCGCCGGGGGTCGGTCAGGGCTTCAGCGATCACCCGCAGATCGGGGTCGACTGGTGGCCAGCGCAGGGTGTCGTCGACTATTCGGACCACCAATCGCTGGCGGTGTGCCTCAACTTCTGCGCGGCGGTCGACTCAGAACCCACCGACGCCGTGGGAACCTCGGGTACCGGCGGCGGCGCCGATCTCGAGATTCTCCCGTTTCTGAAGCCCACGCACTACCTGCTCACGGGCGAGCCCGCCGACGAGCCGCTCACCCTTCTGGTGTCACTGCAGAGCGGCGAGGCGCGCGGGCGGCTGGGCCTTCTCTCACGCGACCCGCACGTGAACCCGAGCATCGACTACGACTACCTGTCGACTCCGGGAGACAGGGCGGCGCTTCGCGAAGGGGTGCGCACCGCAGTGGGGCTGCTGCGATCGGCCGCTTTCGAGGGGGTGTTCGACCGGCTGAGCGTACTCGACGACGAACGACTCGGCGACGACGACCGCCTCGACGAATGGATGCTCGCGAACCTCGGCACCGCCCTGCACCTGTCGGGCAGCGCCGCGTTCGGCCTGGCCTCCGACCCCACTGCCGTTCTCGACCAGTACGGTCTCGTGCGCGGCGTGGCGGGCCTCCGGGTAGCCGACACGTCGATGCTGCCCACCGTGCCCACGCGCGGGCCGGCGGCGACCGCCGTTCTGATCGGCGAACTGATCGCCGACATCATGCGCCGCTGACGGCTCGACCCAACACACGCACCAACCACCACCCATCAACCATCACGCACCAACCACCCACCACCAACCGGGAGCGAACCATGACCGACGAAACCCCCACCGCCAGCTCGACACCTTCGATCTCCGACAGCGCCATCGCCGCCTCGGCCGCACCCGCCGTGCCGAGCACCGCCCGCGCCGTTCAGCTCGACAACTACGGCGGCGTCGACGTGCTGCACATCAGCCCTGTCGTCGTCGCGCGCCCCGCGGCCGGCGAGGTACTCGTACAGGTGCGCGCCGCCGGCATCAACCCCGGCGAGGCCGCCATTCGCCAGGGCTACCTCGACCAAATGTTCCCTGCCACCTTCCCCTCGGGCGAGGGCACCGACTTCGCCGGCGTCGTGGTGGCAGTGGGCACCGGCGTCGACGCCTTCGCGGTCGGCGACGGGGTGATGGGCTGGAGCGAGAAGCGTTCGAGCCAGGCCGAATACGTGACGGTGCCCGAGCACCAACTGATTCCGAAGCCGGCCGAGCTGTCGTGGGAGGTCGCCGGTTCGCTGTTCGTCGCCGGCGTCACCGCCTTCGCGGCCGTGCGCGCCGTATCGCTGGCCGAGGGCGACACCGTCGTGGTCTCAGCAGCGGCCGGCGGCGTGGGCTCGCTCGCAGTGCAGCTCGCGAAGCTGAAGGGCGCCGCCGTGATCGGCATCGCCTCCGAGGCCAACCACGGGTGGCTCGAGGCCAGGGGCGTCACGCCCGTGGCGTACGGCGACGGCCTGGCCGACCGCATCCGCGCCCTCGCACCGGGCGGCATCGACGCGTTCATCGACACGTACGGCCCCGAGTACCTCGACCTCGCCGTTGAACTCGGCATCGCAGTCGACCGTATCGACACCATCATCGCGTTCGAGGCCGCCGGCCGAATCGGAGCCAAGGCCGAAGGCAGTTCAGCCGCCAGCACAACGGATGCCCTCGGCGAAGTAGCCCGCCTCGTGGCCGCGGGCGACGTGCTGGTCGAGATCGCCGCCACCTACCCGCTCAACGAGGTTCGTGCCGCGTTCGTCGAGCTCGAGAAGCACCACACGCGCGGCAAGATCGTGCTCATTCCCTAGACCACGCAGCGCGTGTCAGGCTCCGGGCCCCCAGCCGAAGTCGGGGGCCCGAACGCCCGCCCCGATCATCCGGTGTTCTGAAGGCCGGCGGCAACCCCGTTGACCGCGAGCAGCAGCAGTTGGTGCGGTGCGTCGGCCGGGTCGGTGCTTCCGGATGCCCGCACACTCTTCAACGCACGAAGCTGCAGCAGCGACAGCGCGTCGACGTACGGGCTCCGCAGGCGCACGGCTCGCCGCAGCACGGGCCTGCCCTCTAGCAGCTCGGAGTGGCCCGTCGTGCGCTGCACCCACTCGCGCGTGATACGCATCTCGTCGAGCACCAGCTCGGCCAGATCGGCACGGTCGCCGAGCGCGAGGTAGCGCTGCGCGAGACGGTCGTCGGTCTTGGCGAGCGACATCTCGACGTTGTTGATCATGGCGGTGAACAGCGGCCAGCGGGCGTACGCGTCGCGAAGCACCGCTTCGTCGCCCACAGCGGCCAGGGCCGAGCCGAGGCCGAACCAGCCGGTGAGGTTGATGCGGGCCTGGGTCCAGGCGAACACCCACGGAATGGCGCGCAGGTCTTCGAGCGACTCGATCGAGAGACCGCGGCGAGCAGGGCGGGAGCCGAGTGCGAGAAGCCCGACCTCTTCGAGCGGGGTCACCTCGGCGAACCACGGCGCGAAACCGTCGCTCTTGATCAGTTCGTAGAAACGCTCGCGCGAGCGCACGTCCATCGTCGACGCCACCGCAGCGAAGTCGTCGGTCGCCTGGCGGTTCTCCTCCTCGTTCGCCGGGCTCGAGGCGAGCAGTGTGGCCGCGGCCATCTGCTCGATGTGCCGAGCGGCAATGGTCTTGTCGCCGTACTGCGCGAAGATCACCTCGCCCTGCTCGGTGAGCTTGAACCGGCCCTCGACCGATCCCGGAGGCTGCGCGAGAACGGCCTCGTTGGCCGGGCCACCGCCGCGACCGAGTGCTCCCCCGCGACCGTGGAAGAGCGTCAGCTCGATGTCGTTGTCGCGCGCCCACTGGGCGATCTTCGACTGCGCAGAGTAGAGGGCGAGGGTGGCGGAGACCGGCCCGACGTCTTTCGACGAGTCGGAGTAGCCGAGCATGACCTCGAGCTTTCGCCCGGTGGCTGCGAGCCGCGCCTTCACGGCAGGAAGCTCGATCATCTCGGCCAGAATCGTGGTACTCGCCTGCAGATCGTCGAAGGTCTCGAACAGCGGCACGGCGTCAAGAATGGGCGCGGCCCCGGCCGACCCCATCGCCGCCTCAGCCAGCGCGTAGACGTTCGCGAGGTCGGCCGACGACTGCGTGAACGACACGATGTAGCGGCGCGAGGCGTTCAGCCCGTACCGCTCCTGCAGAAACGAGATCGTGCGGTAGACGTCGAGCACCTCGGTGGTCATGTCGCTCAGCTCGCCACCGGCGCGAATCTCGGCGAGCGCCTGGCGGTGCACCTTCGAGTGCTGGCGCACTTCGAGCTCGGCGAGGTGGAACCCGAACGTCTCGACCTGCCAGATGAGGTTCTGCAGTTCGCCGTTCGCGCTGCGCATGGCGCCGGCAGAGCGCAGCGACCCCTGAATGATGCGGAGGTCGTCGAGCAGCTCTTCTGGCTTGGCGTATGCCAGGTCGGCGTTGCGCAGGCGCGTCGCCGTGATGCGCTCGGCGATGACGAGCAGCACGCGGCGGTGCGGTTCGTTCGGCGCTCGGGTGCCGATCTGGGCGGTCACCTCGCCCGCGAAGTTGCGCTGGCGTTCCCAGAGGGCGAGCAGACGGGCATCCGGTGGAGTGTCGGCCGAGTCGAGCGTGAGCGTGCGCCCGATGCGGGTGGCGGCGTGCTCGAGCCCGAGCAGAATGTGCTCTGAGGCGATGGCGGCCGCCGTCTTCGTGACGGCGGCGGTGACGAATGGGTTGCCGTCGCGGTCGGCGCCGATCCAGCTGCCGAGGCGCATGAACGCGGGCGCCTCGACCGGCTTTGCACCGGCATCGTTGCCGAGCAGCCAGTCGTCGAGCAGCCGGTACACGCGGGGCACGATCTGAAACAGCGTCTGGTCGAAGATGTTCATGGCCGTGCGCACCTCGTCGAGCGGGGTGGGCCGGGTCGTGCGAAGCGGCGACGTGCGCCAGAGCACATCGATCTCTTCGAGCAGCCGGCGGTCGTTCTCGGCGGCGGCGTTGGTGCCGGGCTGGGTAACGTCGCGCTCGCCGAGCAGCTCGCTGATGCGGCGAATACCGGATGCGACGGCGCGGCGACGCGCTTCGGTCGGGTGGGCGGTCAGAACCGGGTGAAAGCGCAGCCGGCGAAGGCGCTCAGCGGTCTCGTCGGTGCCGACTTCGGCCACGAGGCGTTCGATGGCGGCCGGAAGGGAGTCGGCCGGGGCCGCCTCCCCCACCGCATCCCGTGCCCGCAGAACACGAACCCGGTGGTGCTCTTCGGCGAGGTTGCTGAGGTGAAAATAGCAGGTGAACGCGCGGGCCACCTGCTCGGCACGGGCGGGCGTGAACGAGTCGACGAGCTCCTCGGCGTCTTCGATCGACGCATTGTTCTCCCGCTCATAGGCGTCAATGGTGAGAGCGCGCAGTTTCTCGACATCGTCGAGCAGGCCCTCTCCCCCCGATTCGGTGAGTACGCGGCCGAGGAGGCTGCCGAGAAGCCGAACGTCGGCGCGGAGGTCTTCGTCAACCTCATCTCGAATGTCTCGTCGGCTGGATTCGGAACCCTGGCGGCTCTGGTCTGCAATAGTCGTCACGCCAATACGCTAGCGCGAACATATTGACAGCATGTTTCGGGCGGCGGTGCGGCGTCATGATTCAGCAGGGTGTTTCGGCGTCGAATTTCGACGCGCTGATTCGACTGCGGGTCTCGGCGCAGCCTTCGCTCAGCTTCATCGACCAGATTGGAGGTCTATGCAACCCGTCGTCGATATCGTGCTTCTCGTCGCAGCCCTTCTCGCCGTCTGGGCAGGCTGGGGCCGCGGCGCTGTGGTGATGGCGGCATCACTGCTCGGCGTCGTTGTCGGCGCCTGGTTCGCCACAGCGGCCGCACCGGCCGTGGTGACGTGGCTCGTGCAGTTCGGCTGGACCAGTTCGCTGCAACGCTCCATCGCCGCCGGCGTGGTGTTCGTGCTCTGCATTGTCATCGCCTCCTCCGTGCTCGGCACGATTGCGCTGCTCATCAGGCGGTCGATCGGTCGGGTCAAGGTGGTGCGCGGCATCGACTCGCTGGGCGGCGCTGCCATGGGGCTCGTCTCGTGGGGGGTCGTAGTCTGGCTCGCCGCCGGGTTTCTGCTCACCACGGGGCAGCTGCAGGCCACCCAGCTCGTGAACGCCTCACGGGTCGTCTCGGTGCTGAACACCATGGCGCCCGTGCCCGCCACCACAGCACTCGGCACGCTCGACGCGGCGCTGGGCAGTGCCGGGTTTCCCACCGTCTTCGCCGACGGCGCCGAGATCATCGCGGGCGCCCAGGCACCCGAGTCGTCGGTGCCCGCAGCAGTCAAGTCGGCCTCCTCCGGCGTTGTGAAGATTCTCACTTCGGCGCCCAACTGCGGCTCTGACTCTGAGGGCAGCGGCTGGGTTGTCAGCCAAGACCGGGTCATCACCAATGCCCACGTCGTGGCCGGCGGCACCGACATCTACGTTCAGACCAGCGCCTCCACCAGCCTGCAGCAGGCGAAACTCGTGGTGTACGACCCCGAACGCGACCTCGCTGTGCTGGCCGTAACAGGCCTGGGCGTCACGCCGCTGACTCTCGGCACCGAGCTCGCCGCCTCCGACTCGGCCGTGGTGGCCGGGTACCCCGAGAACGGCCCATATACAACGGCCACCGCCCGGGTTCGGCAGACCGTGCAGGCCACCGGGCTCGACATCTACGGGCAGCAGAGCGTCACCCGTGAGATCTACTCGCTGCGGGGCACCGTGCTGCCGGGCAACTCGGGCGGGCCGCTGTTCGACACCGCGGGCAACGTGAGCGGCGTGGTGTTCGCTCGCTCCACGTCAGACACAGAGACGGGGTATGCGCTCACGCTGAACGAGATCGCGCCGGTCGTTGCGGCGGCGGGTGCATCCACCCCCGTGAGCTCGGGCGCGTGCCAGGCCGAGACCCCGTAGGGCGCGACACCGGCCGATGGGCCAGCAGCGGCACCCGCTAACATCGTGAGCACGGGGTACAGCTGCAAACGGCACAGGGGTACAGCGGCACAGCGGCACAGGGGGAATGTCATGAGACGTACGCGGCTGACACCGTTTCTGCTCTTCGCGGTCGTCTTCGTCGTGCAGTCGGTGAGCCCCACTCCTCAGACCGGTGACTCGCGGCTGTCGGCCATCGCTGCCTGGCAGTTGTTCACGCACGGCAACCTGCACCTCGAGGGGTATCCCCTCGTCACCGGGCTCGCCTACCAGGGCGACCTG
Organism: Subtercola sp. RTI3; assembly: GCF_035018625.1. Classification (NCBI taxonomy): domain Bacteria; kingdom Bacillati; phylum Actinomycetota; class Actinomycetes; order Micrococcales; family Microbacteriaceae; genus Subtercola; species Subtercola sp. RTI3. The sequence continues at coordinate 38,404 of NZ_JASJXO010000016.1, forward strand.
CTTCCGGTCGGCGGGCACCTCGTACCGTTCTTCCCCTGGCCGCCCATGCTGCTCGCCCTGCCCGGCGACCTCATCGCCGCGGCGCTCGGCCACCCGCCGACGGGCCTATCGATCGCGAGCCCGTCGCTGGTGGGGTTCATCGAGGTTCCGACGGCCAGTCTGCTCGTCGCGCTGACAACACTGGTTCTCTGGCGGGTGGTGCTGAACCTGCCGTACGCGTGGGCCACGCGGCGTACGGCGCTGATCGCGGCGCTGACGTTCGCGTTCGGTACGATCGCGTGGTCGGTGGGCTCCCGGGCGCTCTGGCAGCAGACGGTGTCGATGCTGCTGCTGGCGCTCAGCCTGCTGGTGCTGCAGCGCCTGCAGCGAGCCGGTTCGCGGGCACCCGCGTGGGCAGCGCTTCTGGGCGTTGTCCTCATGGCCGCCGTCGCCGCCCGACCCACCAACCTGATCTTCGCCGCTCTCGTGGGGCTCTGGATGCTCGTCACCCAGCGACCCCGCACGCCCTTCGTTCTCCTCGGCGCCCTCGTCGCCGCCACCCCCTTCGTGCTCTTCTCGCTGAACCAGTACGGCACGCTGGTGCCGCCGTACTACTACGTTCCGACCCGGCTCACCGACCCGCCGGTGTACGGGTTCTTCGAGAGCTTTGCGCTCATCCTCGTATCACCATCGAGGGGGCTGCTGTTCTTCGTGCCCGTGGTGCTGTTGGCTGGGCTCGGGGTGTGGCTGCGCATCCGGAGCCGGCAGTTCACGGGTCTCGACGCAGTACTGGTGGTCGCGATCGGTGCGCAGGTGGTGCTGATCGCGTTCTACGGGTCGACGGGCGGGTTCACGTATGGGCCGCGACTGCTGATGGACGTGGTGCCGTTCATCGTGTACCTCGCGTTGCCTGCCATCGGGCTGCTGGGGCGGCGTGCCGCGCCGGGTGGGGGCCGTGACGCGCCGGGTGCTGCAGGCCGTGACGCGCTGGTCGAGCCGGCTGCGGGCCCGGAGCCGTCGAGTCGGAAGCCACTGACATCACGCCCACCCGAACGGCGGCTCGTGGCGCGACGCGTTCTGGCGGGCGTGGTCGTGCTCGTGCTCGCCTGGGGACTGTTCGTGAACGCCACCGGCGGCCTGATGCGCGCGGCCGACTGCTGGAACGTCACCCCCGCCCTCGTCGACGCCCAGCCCGAACGGGTGTGGGACTGGTCGGATCCCCAGTTTCTTCGCCCCTACCGTGACCTCGCGTCGGGGGTAGCCCTTCGTCAGGTCGTCGCCGGCAGCTGCACGGCCTGATCCGTCGAGTTCTCCCTCTCGCCTCGCAGCCGCTCGCACTCGAGCAGCAGAATGCGAAGCGACGCCTCGAGCTCGGCGTTCTGGGCGGGCGAGAGCACCGAGCCGAGCCGACGATCGAACTCGAGCTGCGGGGGCATGGCGTCATCGATCAGGCTGAGCCCGGCATCCGTCAGCCAGACGGTGCTCACCCGCCCGTCACGACTGTCGCGGCGGCGCTCAGCCAGACCCGCACGCTCAAGCTGAACGAGCCGCTTCGTGATCGACGCGTTCGACGCCAGCAGTGTTCGGGCGAGATCGGAGGGCGTAGGGGCTCCGGATGCCCGGCGAACCGCCGAGAGAACGTCGAACTCGCCCCGGCTGATGCCGATACCCGCGAGAAGGTCGTCGCTCAGCAACGCCAGGTGCCGGGCGATGCGCAGCACCCGGCCGAAGGTGCCGATCGGGTCGGTGTCGAGGTCGGGGCGTACGTCGCTCCACTCCGAGCGAATCGCGTCGACGGCGTCGGCATGCCTGGGGCGCCCGGGGTGCCCAAGATCGGGCGAATCTGCTCCGGGCAACTCGGCTTCGGCTTCGCGGTCAGTTGGCTGCATCAATGGTTCCACACAATGTATTTTACTAGTAAAATAGTTTTCGATGAAGTCACTATTCGAATTCGGCGCTCACGCGGGCGCACACCGGGTCGCTGTGCGAGCAGGCATGTCGGTACTGGTTCCGCTCGTCGTGCTGTACTCGATCAGTCACATCGAGTGGTCGATCTTTGCCGCATTCGGCGCGTTCACATCGGTGTACGGCCGCAACACCGCCTACGCCCTGCGTCTGCGCATGCAGGGCATCGCCGCCGCCATCATGGTGTCGAGCGTGCTGCTCGGTGCCGTTGTCGCCGTGCTACCCAACCCCGAGTACACCGTCGTTGCCGTCGCAGCCGTGTGGGCCTTGGTTGTGGCGTTCGTCTCCGACGCCGCCCGGCTTTCGCCTCCCGGGCCGCTGTTCGCCGTCTTCGGGCTCTGCTCGGTGGCCTCGGTGCCGGCCGGGCCGAACGAGTTCGCCCTGGCCTTCACCGTGAGCGCAGGCGCGGCGCTCTTCGCGCTGCTCGTGGGTCAGGTCGGGCGCGTGCGGGCCGGGCAGGTCAGAAATTCAACTTGGGGAGCTATCAGTGCGGTGAACAGTAGCCGCGAGTCGGCGGGCTCCGCGGTGCGCTCCGCCATTGTCGCCACACTTCGGCGCCCCGGCGAATTGCGGCACCTTTCGCGGTTCGCCGTTGCCGCCGCCGTAGCAGGCTCGCTTTCGACGGGGCTGGGTATCGGGCATCCATACTGGTCGATGGTCGCTGCGATCGTGCCCCTCGTGGCGATCGACCTCGGCAACTCGTTCGTGCGCGGGGCACACCGCCTTCTCGGAACCGTCGCCGGCCTCGCGCTCGCCTCCGTGCTGCTGCTCTTCGCGCCGTCGGGTCTCTGGGCCATCGGGCTCGTCGCGGCACTGCAGGTCGTCGCCGAACTCTTCGTGGTGCGCAACTACGGGTTCGCGCTGGTGTTCGTCACCCCACTCGCGCTCATCATGGTGAGCCTGGCACACCCAGTCTCGGCGTCGGCCCTCATCACAGACCGCGCGGTCGAGACCCTGCTCGGCACTGTCGTCGCCATCGTCGTGGCCCTCGGGTACTGGCTGGCATTCGGTCGCTCCCGCCGCACCTCCCCGGCCACGACCCCTCCCGGCGCCTACACCGAGCGGGCCGCCACAAAAGCGTCGACCTCGGCCAGGTAGCGCAGCTTCTCGTCGGCCGACAGCCACGACGCCTCGAAGGAGTTCTTCGCCAACCGAACCACGTCGTCGAGCGACAGACCCGCCTTCTCGACCAACGCCACATAGTTGTCGGCAACATAGGCGCCGAAGTAGGCCGGGTCGTCAGAGTTCAGCATGACCTTCGCGCCCTGCGCCAGCAGAGACACGATTTCGTCGGCCTTCATGTCGGCCGAGACGAAGCTGTTCGACACCGGGCACGTCGTGAACCCCACACCCCGCTCGATAGCCAGTGCCACGAGCTCCGGGTTCTCGACGATGTTCGTTCCGTGGTCGATGCGGTCGACGCCGATGTCTTCGAGCACTTGCCGGATGTTCTCGATACTGCCCACCTGGTCGATGTCGCAGTGCATGGTGAGCTTCAGCCCCGCCTCGCGGGCGAGATCGAACACCTCGGCGAACTTCGCCGGGGGGTTGTCGCGTTCGTCGGAGTCGAGTCCGACGCCGACAAGGTGCTCCGCGAACGGCAGAGCGCTTGTCAGGGTCAGAAGGGCGCTCTCGGCCGAGAAGTCACGGAGGAAGCAGAGGATGAGCGCTGCGGAGACACCGAGCCCCGCAGCATCCCGAGCCGCCCGGGAGTAGCCCAGAATCACGTCGTCGATCGCGACCCCGCGCGACGTGTGCGCCTGCGGGTCGAAGAACGCTTCGACGTGCCGCACGCCGTTCGCGGCCGCCCGCGTGAAGTACGCCATGGCGAGGTCGTAGAAGTCCTGCTCGGCGACGAGCACGTTCATGGCCGGATAGTAGACGCCGAGAAAGCTTGCCAGCGAGTCGAACTGGTAGGTCGCCGTGATCTCGTCGACGGTGCTCTGGCCGATGTCGACACCGTTGCGCACCGCCAGCTCGAGCTTCAGTTCGGGCTCGAGGGTGCCTTCGAGGTGAAGGTGCAGCTCGCACTTCGGCAGAGCGTACAGAAAGTCGCGGGTCAATTCGGGCGTGGGCATTCGTGTTCTCTCCGTTGCTCTCGTTCGCGTTCGTGCGCTGTGGTTCGCTGTGGTTCGCTGTGGTTCGCGTTCGCCGCGACACTAACACGGCCAGATCACGCGCACGTTTCGCGACAGGTTCGTGCATCTTCGGGTACGGCAGGCGACGTTCGTCACGTGACGCGAGAGGCGATTGCGATAATCTCCCCCCATGACTCTGCAACCGTTCCAGGCGGGCCCCACTCCCCAGTTTCTCGTGGGCGTCGGCAACGTCAACGCCACCGACTACTGGGTCGTCACACCCGCCGGCAGCTGGCCGCTCGCCGACGTCAACGTCACGTCACACGACCAGACCGCGACAACCACCCACACCCCCGCGTGGGCCATCGTCATGGTGATCGTCTTCATCTGGTTCTTCTTACTCAGCCTGCTCTTCCTGCTGGCGAAAGAGACCAGGGTCAGCGGGTACATCGCCGTGCACATCCAGGCGGGCGAGCAGTCATTCACCGAGCAGATTCCGGTCTACAGCGCTGTGCAGCGAGCCGACACCCTGAACCGGGTGGCGTACCTGCAGATGCTCATCGGCCAGGCCCGGTACAACCGCTCGTAGAACCCCGGCGCGTCGTCACCGAATTGAGCCGGGCGGCATGGTTGCCCCGTCGCTCAGGGCCGAGAACCAACGACGATTCGAGCGCAGAAACGGTGCTCATCGTGGCCGCATCGCTCTCGACGAGTGCCTTCAGAACCTTCTCGAACCCTGCCTCCTGATGGGCAATGGCGCCGGTCTGCGCGCCTGTATCCCGCAATCGGCGGCCCTCGTTCAAACCGCCGCCCCATTTGGCGCGGCTTCAGCCAGGGCCGACGATTCCGTTTTTTGCTACGCGCCCCAGGCGCTTGGCGAAACCCACGATGAATATGTACCACCCTGCGGCGAAACCCAGACCGACCCGATAGCGCCGGTTCACGATGGCCGCAGACCCGTTCACCTGCGAATAGAGTGAGTATCTCGGCGCGCGATGTCGCGGCGAAGAGAGCCGACCGATGACAGACCTGCCCCAGCTCCCACCGGATGACCGGCCGCCGCTCCCGACTCCACGACGAAACATGCCCGCGGCCACGCCCGCCTTCGGCGGGTCGTCGTCGGAGATTCCGCTGAGCAAACAGGCGGTGGCCAGCGTCGCGATAGCCTGCATCTCCCTGTTCGTCTTCGGAATCCTGGGCGTTCTCGCCGTGCTGCTGGCGCGGCGGGCGCTCCGCGACGTGAAGCAGGGCACCGTGCGTGGCCGCGGTATTGCCATCGCGGGCATGATCATCGGTTATATCGCCGCGATTCTGTACTTCATCAACATCGTGGTTCACTACCTTCACTGAAAACGCGCCCGCCGCGAGGCGAAACCCGCGCGCCCACTACTCTGTCAGCGCGTCGATACTGCTTCTGAGGTGGTGCCGCAGTTCGCTCTGCTGCTCGGCGTCGAGTTTGCTTCTCATGCGCAGTTCGACCGTCTTCACGGCAGCACTGGCGGTCGCGAGCTGTCGGTGGCCGAGCTCGGTCAGCTCGGCGGGCAGGATGCGCCCAACAGGCGGCTGGGCGGGCCTGCTCACGAGACCGTCGCGTTCCATTGCCCGCAGCAGGGTGTTCATCGACTGGCGGGTCACGAAGGTGCCGCGCGCGAGGTCGGAGTTCGAGAGTCCGGGGCGCTGCGCGAGCAGCTCGAGGCAGGCGTAGTGGGTGATTGTCATTCCGAGCGGCCGCAGTACAGCATCCATCGCCGTGTGCAACACGCTTGCCGCCTGCTTGAGCAGATACCCGAGTGACGCATCAAGGTCGAGCCCGGCTCTTTCGGAGTTCGTTTCACCGCGGTCAGCGTCGCTCGACGACGTGCCGCCCGGAGTGATGGCGCTTTGACTCATGTCAGTATTCTGACATAGAATCATCGGTGTCAGTTAGCTGACACAACCCAGAGGAGAACATCTGATGCCCGTGACCGGCCCCGACTTCATTTCACTGCAGGTGCGCGACATGCACCGCTCCGCGGAGTTCTACGAGACGTTTCTCGGGCTCACTCGTCAAGCCGGGCCGCCCCACGCGGTGGTGTTCGACACCAAACCGGTCGCCTTCGCCGTTCGCGGCGTACTGCCCGGGGTCGATCTCGACGCGCTGTCGCAGCCGGGCCAGGGTATCGCGCTCTGGATGCACGCCACCGAAGTCCAGGCCATCCACGACGCTCTGGTCGCCGCCGACACCCCGATCGTCGCGGCACCGATCGACGGACCGTTCGGTCTCACCTTCACCTTCGCCGACCCCGACGGCTACCACGTGACCCTCCATGACCGGGCCTGAGCGCCAGTTCTGGATCAACACCGTCAGCCTCGACCACGTTGAGGGCGCTGCCGCCGGCGGCTTCACACAGGCCGACCACGGAGCCAACACCCGGCTTCGCCGCCCGCGGGTGGGTGACGGCATGATCTTCTACTCCCCTCGCACCGCGTTGCACGGCGGCTCGCCCGTTCAGCAGTTCACGGCGATCGCCATCATCATCGGCGAAGAGCCGTACCAAGCGATCGTGAGCGACGACTTTCACCCCTGGCGGCTCGCCGCGCGCTTCGAACCGTGCCGTCGAGTAGACGCGAAACCTCTGGTGTCTCAGCTGTCGTTCATCCCTGACCCGTCGCACTGGGGCTTCCCTTTTCGGCGCGGTCTGTTCACGATTCCCGAAGCCGACTACCGCACCATCACAACCGCGATGGAGGTCGCCCCACCCGCGTAGCCGAACGGCACGATGCATCAAGCGAGATGGGCTCCCCTCCGGCAGAATCAGAGCATGCCAGAACCAATCGTTCGACTCACCCTGCTCCAGCAACCTCTCGACAACCGTGCCCTCGGCGCCGTGCACATTCGCCGCATCACCCTGCAGCCGAACGTTGCCGGGGGTGCGCACCACCACAACACGCCTGTCTTCGGGTCAGTCGAATCGGGCTCGGTCGTCTTCCAGGTCGACGGAGGCGCAGAAACCATCCTCCGCGCCGGTGACGTGTTCTACGAGCCCGCCGACGTGCTGATCGATAGGTTCGACGCCACCGCGGAGGGCGTCACCTTTCTGGGTTACTTTCTCGCGGCCCCCAACCAGAGCCCCGAACTCATCCCGGGCAGCCCGGAAACTCACCACCACGACAGAATCACGCAGTCTTGAAACTGAGTGTTTATCGCAATAGACATGAACTCGCGATAACGTGAGGTGAGCCGGCGGGGGCCCCTTTTGGTGACGCCAACAGCCGGAACGGCCCACACAGCCAGAACGACTCGAACAGCCGGAACGACTCGAACAGCGTGCGACAGTGGCCGGTGGTGGAGATGGGGGGAATTGAACCCCCGTCCACTGCTGTGGTCATGTGCCTTCTACGGGTGTAGCCAGTGAAAGCGTTCTACTCGGCTCCGGAATGTGCCACTGGCACCTAATCCGACAAGCCCAGCCTCAGTGCATGTCCTCCGACACCCTGAGACTCAGAGTCGGAGCAATCTCTCTAAATTACGCCAGGGTCTGGGTAGAGAGCATTCCCAGTCTGACGGTTGCTATATGTAGCTAAGAAGAGACTTAGGCCGCGAGGGCGAAAGTCGACTTAGCAGCAACAGTGCTGTTTTTATCGGCACTTATAATTTGCACGGATCGTTAACGAGATAACCGTGCGTTCTCGGCCCGCTTCTCACACTCACTCAGGCAATGTCGAAACCGATCATCCCCCTGGTGAGCCACTATCGCACGCTGTTGAGTTGTGAACACGAAGGCCGGGCGAGCCGACTTCGTTCGAGCATCCGGCAACCGGATGCAGCCCTCTAGTATAGCCCGAACTTCGCCTGCACTGCACAGTGTGCCCGGTTCGCGCAAGCACCCGCCGCTCGGCCCCTTCGTTCTGCATGCTCGGATAATGTCGATCACATGAGCACAACGCACTGGACCCCGGCACGGCTGCCCTCGTTGGTCGGCAAACGTTTCATCGTCACGGGGGGCACCGCAGGCCTCGGTTACTGGGCGAGCGAATTTCTGGCCCGGCGCGGGGCGTCGGTGGTCATCGCGGCGCGCAACGAGCAGAAAGCCACCTCTGCCATCGCGTCGATTCTGTCGCGCGCACCGCGAGGTGACGTGAGCTGGGTCAAGCTGAACCTCGCCAACCTGGAATCGGTGGCAGCAGCAGCCCGGCAGCTCGGCGACTCCCCCATCGATGGTCTCATCGCGAACGCCGGCGTTCTGGGGTCGTCAGATCTCGGCTACACCGATGACGGCTTCGAGCAGATGTTCGGCACCAACGTTCTCGGCCACTTCGCCCTCATCGCCCAGCTGATGCCCGCGCTGGCCGCCACCGAGGGCTCCCGCGTGGTGTCGCTCGGCAGCATCAGCCACGAATTCTTCGAGCTCGATCTGAACGACCTGATGAGCGAAGACGACTACCGCAGCTTTCGCGCGTATGGCCGCTCGAAGCTCGCCGTCATGCTGCTCGGCTTCGAGCTCGACCGCCGCCTTCGCGCGGCCGGCCTGCCGACGCGCAGCCTCGTGGCGCACCCCGGGTTCGCTCTCGACGGCCTCGGCGCGTCACGACCCGGCATCGCCAACGCCCGGCGCTACGACCCGCTGCGTCGCACCGCGCTCAGCCCTTTCGCGCAGGGCAAAGACGCCGGCGCCCTGCCCATCGTGCGGGCCGCCGCAGACCCCCTCGCCGAGGGCGGCGAGTACTGGGGCCCCGACGGCTGGCGCCAGCTGAAGGGTGAACCCACCGTTGTCGAGGCTCGCAACCGTGCCCGCGACATCCGCACGGCGGGCGTGCTCTGGTCACGAGCAGAAACGATGACGGGCCAGTCACTCGCGCTCTGAGCTTGACAGGCGCTCGACTCGGGCTGTGGCGACCGAAGCGGCGATGTCAGCGGCCGCGGTGAGCCCCGACGCCATGGCGGTGATGACGGCGGCCGGGATTCTCAGATCAGCTCGCTCTGCGACATCGCCCGCCGCCCACACACCGGCTCGGCTGGTGCGCCCGAGGGCGTCAACTGCGATACCGCCGGGGCCGCAGTGAACGCTGAGATCGTCGGCGATTGCGGAGCGCGGAGCGGCGTTCGGCGGAATGAACACGCACGCCGCCTCGACGACCCCGCCGCCGCGCAACACGATGCTCACCCCCGAAGGCGAGCGGGTGACCGCCGCCACCTCTCCCGGCGCGAAGACTGGCACGACAGACGACAGCCCGCGTAACAGGCCGCTGACGTGCTCGGCGTGACTTCCATCGGAGATAACCGCGATCGGGCCGGGCGCGAACTCGTGCCCGTGGCAGTACGGGCACGGGAGCACAACGTCACCCCACAGCTCGCGGAGGCCCGGGATGGGCAGCAGGTGGTCTTCGACGCCGCTGGTGATCAGGAGACGTTCGACCCGCCACTGCGAGCCTGCTGCGGCAAGCACCAGACCCGGCCCGTTCCACCGAGCAGACTCCACTCGCTCGCGAACCACCCGCACCCAGGGATAAGTGGCGAGGTCGGCGTGCGCAGCCGACCGCAGGGCCTCGGGCGTTGCTTTCTGCCACCCGAGCACATTGCCCATTCGCACCGATGAAGCATTGCGGTAGCGTGCATCGTCGAACACGACCGTGTCGACATGCATCCGCCCGAGGGTGAGTGCCGCCTGCAACCCCGCAGGGCCACCGCCGACGATTGCCGCCTGATACTCGTGGGTCATGAACCCATTCTGCCGCCCGATGAAGCGAAGCCGACGGGCGTGAGCCGGTCGGCCCGGCCAGCACGGCCAGCACGGCCAGCCCGAGCAGAGCTGGCCAGCGGCGTCAGTCGCCGAGGTTGCGGTGCGTTCCCATGGCCCGGTCGGCCTCGCGCTTGTCGGTGCGCTCGCGCAGGGTCTGGCGTTTGTCGTACTCGCGCTTGCCCTTGGCCACGGCGAGTTCGACCTTTGCCTTGCCGTCGCTGAAGTACAGTCGCAACGGCACGAGGGTGTAGCCGCCCTCTTTGACCTTGTTGTGAATCTTCAGAATCTCGTTCTTGTGCAGCAGCATCTTGCGCTTGCGCCTGACGGGGTGGTTGTTCCAACTGCCCTGGTTGAACTCGGGGATGTGCACGGCGTCGAGCCACGCTTCTCCTCCGTCGATGTAGCCGTAGCCGTCGACAAGCGAGGCCCGGCCGGCGCGCAACGACTTGACCTCGGTGCCGGTCAGCACGAGGCCAGCCTCGAAGGTGTCTTCAATGGTGTAGTCGTGGCGGGCCTTGCGGTTGGTCGCTACGACCTTTTCTCCGCGTTCGCGTGGCACGATTACTCCTCAGATCGATGGATGCCGCACTCAGTTGACGGCAGCCTTCAAGCTTACCGGGCCGAAGCCCGGCAACTACACCTTCAGGTACCGGGTGATGGCGAACTTCGCCGAGAGCGCAGCCAGTAGCGCTGCCAGCACGATGAGCACGGGCACCACGATCGACAGCGCATCACCCTCGGTGACGAAGTTCGTGAACTGCAACAGCTGTTGCAGGTAGCCCTGAACGAAGAAGTGCACAATGGCCCAGATGGTGACCCCGGCCAGAACCGATCCCACGAGCGCGGCGATCACGCCCTCGAGTATGAAGGGTGTCTGAATGAACCTGTTCGACGCCCCCACGAGCCTCATGATGCCGATCTCACGCCGCCTCGAGAACGCCGAGAGGCGGATGGTGGTGGCGATCAGCAGCACGGCGGCCACGAGCATCAGCGCAGCAATTCCGACGGCGGTGTAGCTCGCCGCGTTCAGAATGGAGAAGATCTGTTCGAGGTAGCTGCGCTGGTCGACCACGCTGTCGACGCCCGCGAGGCCCGAGAGGCTCTCGACGAGAACGTCGGACTGCTGGGGGTCGACCATGTTGACCCAGTAGGTCTCGTTGAGCAGGTCGGGAGTGACGTACTTCGCCACGTCTTTGCCGGCGAACTGCTGCTGGAACTGGTCGTAGGCCTGCTGGTGGTCTTCGAAGTAGTACTGCTGGATGAACGGGGCCAGCGTGGGCGACTTGAGTTGGGCATCCACTGCCGCCACCTGGTCGGGTGTGGCCTCGCCGTTGGCGCAGTTCGCATCGCTCGAGGTCGCCGTGCACATGTACACCGCGACCTGGGCTTTGTCGTACCAGTAGTTCTTCATCTGGCCGATCTGCATCTGCAGGAGAATCGCTGCGCCCACGAAGGTGAGCGAGATGAAGGTCACGAGAACGACCGACACCACCATCGACATGTTGCGGCGGAGGCCGGTGCCGACCTCGCCGAGAATCAGTGCAAATCTCACGAGGTGGGGCCTACATTCTGGTCAGCCGCGGGGTCATGGTTAGCACCGGGAGCACGCAGGCCGAGCTTTTCGGCCAGGCTCAGCTGGCCAGTGGTGAGATCGTCGGGGTCACCGTCGGGGTGCGCGGTGTTCGCCCCGTTCACGGTGTTCACGGGATTCGGTGCCGCAGCGGCATCGGCCGGAGCTACCGTGCTCAGTCGTTCGACAGGGCCGGTATCGGCCTGCCGTACATCAGCCGCTGCGGGCGGAAAGAAGTGCGGCGGTTCGCCGACCTGCGGCTGTGAGTGCGAGCCGGCCTGCGTCGATACCTGACCAGTCTGAGTCGATATCTGACCGGTCTGTGTCGATACCTGAACCGGAACCGAAGTGGTGGGCACGCGCGGAACGACCGGTACCACGGGCACCGACGACGTGTTGCGGTTCAGCTGCGGAATGACGGGCGTGCCACCCGTCGAGACCGCGGCACTCTCACGACCCGCAGAGGAGTTGACCGCGTTGGCAGACGAAGTCGAAGCAGGTGCAGCAGCAGGCTCGCCAGCCACCGGCAGCACGGGCCGCTCGATGGCCCCCGTGGCCTGCATGCGGAGCGAGAGCGGGTCGGGGCGGGTGATCTCGGCCGTCATGCCGCTGTCTTGCAAGCCGATGGCGGCCGTCATGCCGTAGCCGCCCTGGCGGTCGTCTCGAATGATCTGGCCGCCGACGAGTTCGATGACGCGACGCTGCATCTGGTCGACGATGGCGTTGTCGTGCGTTGCCATGATGATGGTGGTGCCGCCCGCGTTGATGCGATCGAGCACGTTCATGATGCCGGCGCTCGTGAGCGGGTCGAGGTTGCCCGTGGGTTCGTCGGCGAGCAGGATGGCCGGCTTGTTGACCACCGCACGGGCGATGGCCACGCGCTGCTGCTCTCCACCCGAGAGTTCGTGCGGCAGGCGATTGGCCTTCTCGGCCAGCCCGACCATCTGCAGAACATCCGGAACCGCTTCTTGGATGAACCCGCGCGACTTGCCGATGACCTGCAGCGTGAACGCCACGTTGTCGAAGACGTTCTTGTTGGGCAGCAGCCGGAAGTCTTGAAAGACGACCCCGAGGTTGCGCCTGAAGTAGGGCACCTTGCGCGACGAGATAGACCCGAGGTCTTGCCCGAGCACGTGGATGTTGCCGCTCGTCGGCCGGTCTTCTTTCAGCACCAGCCTCAGAAAACTCGATTTGCCCGAACCCGAGGCGCCGACGAGAAACACGAATTCGCCCCGCAGTATCTCGAGGTCGATGGTGTTGAGCGCCGGCTTGGCCGTGCCCTTGTACTTTTTACTGACGTGGTCGAATCGAATCATGGCCTTTGCAGCCTAAACAGGGGCCATGTGATTCACCGCAGCGACGCGCCGACGTTCAGTCTTGCTTGCGTTTGCGCCACCGGATGCCGGCGGAGATGAAACCGTCGATGTCGCCGTCGAACACGTGCGAGGGGTTGCCCACTTCGTAGTCGGTGCGGAGGTCTTTGACCATCTGGTACGGCGCGAGCACGTAGCTGCGCATCTGGTCGCCCCAGCTCGCCGTGATGACCCCGGCCAGCTCTTTCTTCGTGGCGTTCTCCTGCTCGCGCTGCAGGAGCAGCAGCCGCGACTGCAGCACCCGCATGGCCGCCGCCCGGTTCTGAATCTGGCTCTTCTCGTTCTGGCAGCTCACCACGATGCCGGTGGGCAGGTGGGTGATGCGCACGGCGGAGTCGGTCGTGTTGACCGACTGGCCGCCGGGACCCGACGAGCGAAAGACGTCGACGCGGATGTCGTTCTCGGGAACCTCGACCACGTCGGTCTGCTCGATGAGGGGAACGACCTCGACCGCTGCGAAACTGGTCTGGCGCTTGCCTGCCGAGTTGAAGGGGCTCATTCGCACCAGGCGGTGGGTGCCGGCTTCAACCGACAGCGTGCCGAAGGCGTAGGGCGAGTCGATCTCGAATGTGGCGCTCTTGATACCCGCCTCTTCGGCGTAGCTCGTGTCGAGCACGGTGGTCGGATGCCCGTGCTGCTCGGCCCAGCGCAGGTACATGCGCATGAGCATCTCTGCGAAGTCTGCAGCGTCGACGCCGCCCGCGCCGGCCCGGATGGTGACCACCGCTGCCCGAGGGTCGTATTCGCCGTTCAGCAGGGTCTGCACTTCGAGCTCGCCGAGCACCTTCGTGAGACTGACGAGCTCGGCCTGCGCTTCGGTCGCCGACTCTTCGTCGGACTCGTCGTTGGCCAGCTCGACCATGATCTCGAGATCGTCGAGCCGTGAGTCGATGCTTTCGATCTTCGCGAGTTCGGCCTGGCGGTGCGAGAGCGCGCTGGTGACCTTCTGCGCCTTCTCGGTGTCGTTCCAAAGATCGGGAACACCGGCCTGCTCGCTGAGGTCGGCTATCTGCACCTTCAGGCCGTCGACGTCGACCACCGAACGGATGTCGCCGAAGGTGGAGCGGAGAGCAGTGATCTGCTCGGAGAGATCGAGTTCTAACACGATCCCCCAGCCTACCCGCGTAAACTGCTTAGCTGATGAGTACTACAGAGCAGGCGTTCCAGTTCAGGTCTATTGCTCTTCCCGCTCTTTTGCCTTCGCTGTTGTTCGCAATCGGCGAGGGAGCGATCATCCCCGTCATCCCCGCAATTGCGAGCAACCTCGGTGCGAGCCTCGCGGTGGCCGGGTTCATCGCGGGCATGACCATGATCGGCGAGCTGGTCGGCGATATTCCGAGCGGGTGGGTGGTCAGCCGTATCGGCGAGCGACGGTCGATGATCTACGCCGCCATCCTGTCGATTCTGGCGATCGTGCTCTGCCTTCTGGCGCCGAACAATCTGTTGTTCGGTACGGGCATCTTCTTACTGGGTCTCGCTGCGGCCGTGTTCGCCCTGGCGAGACACGCCTTCATGACCACCTTCGTGCCCGCAGCGTTTCGGGCCAGAGCGCTGTCGACACTCGGCGGCACCTTTCGGGCCGGCTGGTTCGTGGGGCCCTTTCTCGGGGCCGGGGTCATCGCGCTGACCGGCGTGTCACAGTCTGTGTTCTGGATTCAGGGCGTGTGCGGTGTGGCGATCATCATTCTGCTCTTCATCATTCCCGACCCCACCGAGAAGCTCGCGAAGCCCGATGCTGGGGAGACCTTCGTGCGCGAGGAGTCTGTCGGGCTGTTCGCTACCCTCGTGCAGTTTCGCTCGCTGCTCGTGCGCGTGGGCACCGGTGTGACACTGGTTGGCGCGCTGCGGGCAAGCCGCACCGTCGTGCTGCCACTCTGGGCCGTCAGCCTGGGGCTCAGCGAGAGTTCGACGGCGCTGATCATCGGCATCGGAGGCGCCCTCGACTTTGCCCTGTTTTATTCGAGCGGCCAGATCATGGACAGGTTCGGTCGGCTGTGGAGCGTCGTGCCCTCAATGGTGGGTATGGGCATCTGCTTCGTGATCCTGTCGTTCACCCACAACCTCGACGGAGCCGTGGGCTGGTTCATCGCCCTCACCGTGTTCTTGGGCTTGTCGAACGGGGTCGGCAGCGGCATCATCATGACGCTCGGAGCCGACCTCGCACCGAAGACCGACCCGGCTCCGTTTCTCGGGGCCTTCCGGTTCACGGGCGACCTGGGCACGGCCGCGGCACCGGTTCTGGTGGCGGGGGTTGTCGCCGTGGCGTCGCTGCCGCTGGCTGCGGCGATCATGGGCGTTCTGGGGTTCGCGGGGGCGGGCATCCTGATTCGTTATATTCCGCGCTACCTGCCGCACGTGGGCCGGGTGCCCCGCTTGGTGAAAAACTCCTGAGTAACGCACTCGAGCCCTGATACCCAGCCATTACACTGAGGGTGTTCTTCGCGGGAGTGGTGAAATTGGTATACACGCAGGTTTTAGGTACCTGTGCTTTCGAGCGTGAGGGTTCAAGTCCCTTCTCCCGCACGCGCGTCTGCCCGACCGGCTGGCAGCGCAGGCACCAACGACTGGAGCTTCACCAATGCACACAGCTTTCAGCCTCACGGCGTTGATTCAGGCCTCGCCTGTTCACGCGGCCCTGATTCCCTTTCTCGATCCGCAGGGCATCATCACTGCCTTCGGCCCGTTCGCCATTCTCGGTATCTGCTTCATCATCTTCGCCGAGACCGGCCTGCTGGTGGGCTTCATCCTGCCGGGCGACACCCTGCTCTTCTTCACCGGGCTGCTCACGTACACGGGTACGACGAGCGGCCAGGGAATTCAGATTCCCATCTACATCGTGGCTCCGGCCATCGCCATCGCCGCCTTCCTCGGCGGTGAGATGGGCTACCTCATCGGCCGAAAAGCCGGCCCGCGCATCTTCGAACGCAAGGAGTCGGGCTTCTTCAGCATCAAGAATGTCGAGCGCACCAACGCGTTCTTCGAGCGCTTCGGCGGCGCGGCGGTGATCGTGGCTCGCTTCGTGCCGATCGTTCGCACCTTCGCTCCCATCGCGGCCGGTGTCGGCAAGATGGACTACCGCCGCTACAGCCTGTACAACGCCATCGGCGCACTCGCGTGGGGCGGCGGCGTGACGATGCTCGGGTACCTGCTCGGCCAGATTCCGGCGGTGGCCGACTTCACCGCGAAGTACATCGATGTTGTGCTGATCGCTGTGGTGCTTCTCACCCTGATTCCCACGGTGTTCCACACGATTCGTTCGACCCGCAAGGCCCGCCGCACCGCCGCGCTCAGCGAAAGCAAAGCCGACTGACCCCACGTGAATGAAGCTTTCGCGTCACTCGTCGTCGTTGTTCTGCTGAGGGCCGCTGCACCACTGATCGTCGACCTGCTGCCAGGTCCCATCCGCGTTCCCCAGGTGGCGCTGCTTCTGGCCGGTGGCGTGGCGATCGGGCCCTCGGTGCTGAACTGAGCGCGCGGGGCGGTTGGCTGGCATCGCGTGGGTCGCGAGCCTGGCAGTGGCGGGAGTGCTGATGTTCTCGCTGAATGCTCTGGGCATCATCGAGTCGCCGTACGTGCTGACCATCGCGCTCAGCACCACTGCGCTCGGCACCCTCATCCCCATTCTCAAAGAGAACGGCATGTTCGGCACCCGGTTCGGCCGCTTTGCCTTTGCGGCTGGCGCGGGGGGCGAAATGGCGCCCATCGTCGCGATGGCACTCTTTCTTCGAACGGTTTTGGTTTCGACAGCGTTCTCGGTGCCTTCGCCGCAGGAATGCTGCTGAAACGCTGGTCACCGGTACCGAGCGAAGTTCTTGAAGTGAAGCTCGAGGCGGTCGGCTACGGGTTCTTCATCCCCATCTTCTTCGCCTATTCCGGTATGACGCTCGACGTCGACTCCATCGCTTCGAACCCAGCGCCCCTGATCATCTTCTTCGCGCTGCTGCTCATCCGCGGAGCACCCGCCCTGTTCTGGTACCGGCGCGACTTCGAGCTGCGCGAACGCATCGAGCTCGCCTTCTTCAGCGCCACAGCGCTACCGCTGCTGGTCGCACTCACCGAAATCGGGGTCTCGAACGGTCAGATGACCATCGCCACGCAGGCGAGCATCATCGGCGCGGGGGCGCTTTCGGTCTTGGTCTTTCCCATCGCCGCGGTGCTTGTGTCGAACAACATGTCGCTCAGCGGTGCTGGTCGTGCTCGTGCCCCGCGTGTTCAGCCGGTTCCAGCTGAAAAGTAGAGTGCTCGACGTCGAAGTGGGCTGTCAGGCACTCTGACAGGCGGTCGAGCAGTTCGCCGGTCGCTCCATCGGCGTAGACCTCCGGCGAGACAACGATGTGCGCCGAGAATACCGGCTCGCCCGAAGTGATGGCCCACACATGAACGTCGTGCACCTCGAGCACACCGGGAGTGCCCAGCAGGTGCGCCCGAATCTGCTCAACATCGGTGTCTTTCGGCGCCGACTGGATGAGCACCCCCACCACATCGCGAAGAAGCGACACCGCGCGCGGCACGATCATCACGGCAATGGCGAGCGACGCCAGTGCGTCGGCCGCCGCGAAACCGATCGTCAGAATCAGGATTCCCGCAATGATCACCGCGATCGACCCCAGCGTGTCACCCAGCACCTCGAGGTAGGCACCGCGCATGTTGAACGACTTCGTGTCTCCCCCGCGCAGCACCAGTAGAGCGGCGATGTTGGCTACCAGCCCGATCGACGCCACGATGAGCATCGGTGCACCCTGCACCTGGTCGGATGCGGGTGCCAGGAGGCGAGACACACCTTCGATGGCCACAAAGACAGCGACCCCGACGAGAATCAGCCCGTTCACCAGCGCCGCCAGCACCTCGGCCCGTTGAAAGCCGAACGTGTGCCGGTCGGAGGCGGGCCGCAGCGCCAGAATTGACGCGAGCAGTGCAATGACCAAGCCGAACAGGTCTGAGAGCATGTGGCCGGCATCGGCCAGCAGCGCCAGCGAGCCGCTGAGCGCCGCACCGCCGATCTCGACAAGGAGAACGACACTGACGATCGCGATGGCGATGGTCAGGCGGGTTCGGTTCGTCGACTTACTGGCGTGACTGTGCCCGGCCTCGTGGCCTCGTTCTGCCGAAGCGGCATCCTGGTTCATTGCTCTCAGACTAGGCACCGGCGACCTCGGCCGCCAGAGCGCGGCGCCAGATAGGAATGACGCTCATTCTCAGCAAGCACGCGGCCGTTCGGGCCAGTCGGTTCTAGGGGGCCGCGGGCCCACCCGAACTGTCAGAGCGCGAGCGTGCGGCTGAGGATGGGCAACAGATTCTCGAACGCGAGCGCCCGGTGGCTCACCGCATTCTTCTCGGCCGGAGCCAGTTCGGCTGCCGTCAGCGCACTGCCCGCAGGTTGAAAGACGGGATCGTACCCGAACCCGTGTTCTCCCCGTGCCTCGCGCACGACCATGCCACGCCAGAAACCGCTGGCCACTTCTTCGACAGCGAATTCGCCGGCCTCGGCCGCTTTACCCCGTTCGGGTACGACGAGGGCGATCGTACAGACGAACGCGCCCTCACGGTGCTCGTCGTGAATGTCGGCGAGCTGGTCGAGCAACAGGTCGCGGTTCGCCCTGTCGCCCTTGCCGTGCCCGGCCCAGCGGGCAGAGAAGATACCGGGTGCGCCGCCCAGAATGTCGACGCTCAGACCTGAATCGTCAGCGAGCGCAGGCAACCCCGTGTGAAGCGCGGCGGCCTTCGCCTTGATGAGCGCATTCTCGGCGAAGGTGGTGCCGTCTTCGACCGGTTCGGGGCCGTCGTAGCGCACAATGTCGAGGCCGGGCATCCGGGCGCCCAGGATCTTCTGGAACTCGTCTACTTTGTGCTGATTGTGCGTGGCGAGTACCACGCGGATGCGTTCGCCACTCACGCCGTCTCACCCAGCGAGAGAAGCTGCAGGCGGGAGAGTTCAGCGGTGCCGACCAGGGCGAGGTCGAGCAGCGAGTTCAGCTCGGTGCGGTCGAAGGGAGCACCCTCTGCGGTGCCCTGCACCTCGACGAACAGGCCGCGGCCGGTGACCACGACGTTCATATCGGTCTCGGCACGCACGTCTTCGACGTAAGCGAGGTCGAGCATGGGGGTTCCGTCGATGATGCCCACCGAGATGGCCGAGACGCTGTCAATGAGAGGCACGGCCTTCTGCCCGATGAACTTCTTGCCGCGAGCCCACTCGATGGCGTCGACCATGGCTACGTATGCACCGGTGATGGCTGCCGTGCGGGTGCCGCCGTCGGCCTGCAGCACGTCGCAGTCGATGACGATGGTGTTCTCACCCAGGGCCTTCATGTCGACCACCGCACGAAGCGAGCGCCCGATGAGGCGCGAGATCTCGTGCGTGCGGCCCCCGATTTTGCCCTTCACCGACTCGCGGTCGGTGCGGCTGTTGGTGGCGCGGGGCAGCATGGCGTACTCGGCGGTCACCCAGCCTTTACCCTTGCCCGACATCCAGCGCGGAACGCCGTTGGTGAACGACGCGGTGCAGAGCACTTTCGTGTTGCCGAACGAGATGAGAGCCGAACCTTCGGCCTGGGCGCTCCAGCCGCGCTCGATGGTGACTTCGCGCAGGTCATCGACCGAACGGCCGTCTTTACGAACGAGGGGCTGAGGGGTGGGGTCAGTCATGGTGTCTCCTGTGGTCAGCGAATGAAGGGCAGTGAGATGGCGCCGGTCTCGACGAGGTCGACGGCCGAGACCTGGGGCCCGAGCAGTTGGCGGGCAAGGCGCAGAAATTCGGCTGCACTCTCGCCGGTGGCCTCGTAGCGGTACGTGGGCGGTGTGCTTGCGGTGCGCTGGATGCCCTGCTGAACCAGTTCGCGATACACATCGTTGGCGGTCTCGGTATCGCTCGACACCAGCGTGACGCGGTCGCCCATGACCACGCTGATGGCGCCTTTGAGATAGGGATAGTGCGTGCATCCGAGCACCACCGTGTCGACGGCGGCGGCCTTCAACGGCTCGAGGTACTCGGCCGCCAGCTCGAGCAGCTCGGGGCTGGAGGTGTCGCCCGCCTCGACGAAGTCGACGAAGCGTGGGCAGGCGGCAGAGAAGAGTTCGAGGTGCGGGGCGGCCGCGAAGGCGTCGTTGTAGGCGCGCGACGTGATGGTGGCGACGGTACCGATCACCCCCACCCGGTTGGTGCGCGTAGCGGTGACGGCGGCGCGCACGGCAGGCTGGATGACCTCGACGACAGGCACGGAGTACCGCTCGCGAGCGTCGCGCAGCATCGCAGCAGAGGCCGTATTGCAGGCGATGACGAGCATCTTCACGCCCTGGGCGACCAGGTCGTCGAGCACAGCGAGCGAGAACCGGCGCACATCGGCGAGGGGCTTCGGGCCGTACGGTGAGTGTGCTGTGTCGCCGACGTAGAGCAGAGATTCACGGGGCAGCTGGTCTCTGATCGAGCGGGCCACGGTGAGCCCACCGACACCGGAATCGAAAATGCCAATCGGTGCGTCGCTCACAGCACCCCAGCCTACCCTCACCCTTCGCCGGCGCAGCTGACAGTCAGGCGGTTGCTGGGCGACAGCTAGGCTCAACAGTGTGAGTACTTCTACCGCGCTTCTCACCGATCGCTACGAACTGACCATGCTCGACGCCGCACTTCGAGACGGTACGGCCGAGCGCCGCTGCCTGTTCGAGGTCTTCGCTCGTACGCTGCCGCACGACCGCCGTTACGGCGTCGTGGCCGGCACGGGCCGCGTTCTCGAACTCATCCGTGACGTCACGTTCGGCCCCGACGAGCTCGACTGGCTTGCTGCAAACGACGTGGTCAGCGCACGCACCCTCGAGTGGCTGGCCGACTACCGTTTCACTGGCACGATCACGGGATATCACGAAGGTGAGCTGTACTTTCCCGGCTCCCCCATCCTCACCGTCGAAGCAAGTTTTGCCGAGGGCGTCATTCTCGAGACCCTCGTTCTCAGCGTGCTCAACTACGACTCGTCGGTGGCGAGCGCGGCCGCCCGCATGGTTTCTGCGGCCGGCGGCCGGCCGCTTGCCGAGATGGGGTCGAGGCGCACCGGCGAACGGTCTGCGGTCGCTGCGGCCCGCGCGGCGTTCATCGCCGGCTTCTCGGCGACCTCGAACCTCGAGGCCGGGCGATCGTGGGGAATTCCCACCATGGGTACCGCCGCGCATGCCTTCACGCTGCTGCACGACACCGAAGAAGACGCGTTCCGCTCACAGGTCGCCACCATGGGGCCGGGCACCACTCTGCTCGTCGACACCTACGACGTCGAGCGCGGCACCGCCCTCGCGGTCGAGGTCGCTGGGCCCGAACTCGGTGCCGTGCGCCTCGACTCGGGTGACCTGCCGGCACTCGTCGCATCGGTGCGAGCTCAGCTCGATTCGCTCGGCAACCACCACACGAAGATCACGGTGACGAACGATCTCGACGAGTACACCATTGCCGCGCTGGCCGCGACACCGGTCGACTCGTACGGCGTCGGCACCTCGGTGGTCACCGGTTCGGGGTCGGTCGCGGCCGGAATGGTCTACAAGCTCGTGGCGCACCGAACAGTTGACGGCGAATGGATGCCCGTGGCGAAGAAATCCGCCGAGAAGACCTCGATCGGCGGCAAGAAACGCGCCGTTCGACGGCTGAATGCCCGCGGCGTCGCTACCGCCGAGGTGCTCTACGTCGAGGCGGCCATCGGGGGCGCCGGCCCACGCTCGAGTGAGAATGCCCGCGACCTGCTGCACACCTTCGTCACCGAAGGCGTGATCGATGAGCGCTACACCGGCGCGGCCGGGGTTCTGGCAGCGCGGGAACACCGAGCGAAGGCCGTGGCCGAACTGCCGGCAGAGGGGCTGCGGCTGGCGCGCGGAGGCGAGCCGGTCATCCCCACCGAGTATGTGGCAGGCGCCTAGCCCTCGTCTTGCATCTGTTCGTAGATCGACTTGCAGGTCGGGCAGACGGGAAATTTGTCGGGGTCGCGCCCCGGAATCCACTTCTTGCCGCAGAGCGCCTTCACGGGCTTGCCCGTCATGGCCGATTCGAGAATCTTCTCTTTCTGCACGTAGTGCGAGAATCGCTCGTGGTCACCCGGCTCCATCTGCTCAGTCGTGAGCAGCTCTTCGATCTCACGGTCGAGCGTTGCTGTACCGCCGCCGTCGGGAATGCTGCCGGGGTCTGAAATGGATGCACGCGGCGAGAAACTCATGTAAAAAGTCTAACTCCGAAGAGAGGCTTGCAGCAGCTCAGGGCCACGGCGGTTGAACACGGCACCGCCGCTGAGGGCGCCGAGCACGAGCACGAGCACTCCGACACCCACACCCCATTCGAGCGAGGCCCAGTGCAGATCGTCGGCTGCGGTGGTCTCGGCCAGAATGGCGAACACGATGCTCGGTGCCGAGAGGGCGAGTGTGCCGAGCACAACGACACCCTGCACGATAGCCGAGGTCGAGCCAATCGACTGCGGCTGGGTGAAGGGGCTGTCACCGGGGCGAGTCGCGCCGTAGGGGAACCGTGCTGAGATCAGCGAGCCAAGCCCCATGATGGTGAACAGCAGGCACGTGCTGGCCCCGAGAACCGAGGGGAGGGCGGCATGATTACCAGACAGGAACACGGTCACCACCGACCCGATGCCGATCAGCGGCAGGCCCAGCAGCAGAACGGGGGCCATGCGGCCCACCCGGTCGGCAATGCCGCGCTTGCCTGAGACCACGTGCAGCCAGATCGCCGAATTGTCGAGCGCCACGTCGTTGTGTACGGAGAAACCGAGAAAGAGGCACATGACGGGCAGAGGGATGAGCGCGTACCAGGTGGGCGGGAATGAGACGAGCAGCAACGGGATGGCCATCAGAATCGGCACGATCGGAACGATGATGAGCGGAACGAAGTAGCGCGGGTCACGAGACCAGTACGTCAGGCTTCGGGCCGCAATGGCCCCCGCTGGCGTCGACGGAAACCGGCCGAACCACCCAAGCCCGGCGGGCTCTGCTGACGGGTCATCGCGCTGCGTCGACGTGACCATGAACGACACCAAGGTGCGCCACGCCAACCAGAGCACTGCCACTGTCAGCACCGCCACGACGAACGAGAGAAAAGCAGCCCCCGGGTCGTCGATCGCGGCAGCGGCCGGCAGCGCCCACGCAGCGCCGAGCGGGGTGTACCCGAGGGTCGATGAGACGCTCTCGCTCCACGATGCCGCGGCGCCGCCCCAGTTCAGACTGAGCGCGAGTACGACGGCCGGTGCAAGCAGCACCAGAACGAACACGCCGATGACACCGGCGACCTCACGCGCGCGCCGCGTCGACAGCACCAGCGACGCGAACGCCGACGAGAGCCGGCCCACGAGAACACACGTGGCGACAGCCAGCGCGCCTCCGACGACCGCGCAAACCGTTTCAAGGGGAGATCGTGACCACGCGACAACGCTAGACAGAGCAAAGAGAATCAGTGCGACCACCGGCAACGCCACAAGTGAGCTGACCGCCAGGCCAAGCGCCAAGGGCCGGGGCGCGATTCCGAAGAGCGAGAACCGCCGTGGGTCGACAGCGTCGGTGCGCTGCAGGATGAGCGGAACCACGACGAACGCGAACACGATGATCGACCCGCTGACGACGAGGTCTGAGCGGGCGACCATCGGGGTCGCCGAACGCAACTCGAGTACGCGGGAGCACACGATGGCGACGAGAACGAACGCCACCACCAGCCCGGCCACGACCCCGAGAACGCGCCGTGGGGTGCCGGTGAGAATATTGCCGAGGAACGCGAGCCTCAGTCTAAAGAGCTGAGCAACCACTCCATGCCTTCAACTGCTTTGTGGCTGCCCGCGAGTTCGAGAAACCGGTCTTCGAGCGTCGAGCCGTTGCGCACGGCGTCAACCGTGCCGCTTGAGAGAACAACGCCGTGCACGATGATGGCAACGCCGTCGCAGACGCGCTCGATCATGCCCATGCTGTGGCTCGAGAGCAGAACGGTGCCGCCGTGAGCGACGTACTTCAGCAGAATATCGGTGACAGTGTCGGCTGACACGGGGTCTACGGCTTCGAACGGTTCGTCGAGCACCAGCAGGCGCGGCGAGTGGATCATCGATGCCGCGAGCGCGACCTTCTTCGTCATGCCGGCGGAATAGTCGGAGACCAGGCGACCGAGCGCATCCTGCAGCCCGAATGCCTCGGCGAGTTCTTCGCTTCGTTCCCGAACGGTTCTGCCGTTGAGGCCGCGAAGCGAGCCCGCGTAGTGCAGCAGCTGCCGACCGGTGAGCCGGTCGAACAGACGCAGTTTGTCGGGCAGCACGCCGATACTGCGTTTGGCGGCGGCGGGGTCTTTCCAGACGTCGCGGCCGTTGACCTTCACGATGCCCTCGTCGGGTCGCAGCAGGCCGGTGATCATTGAGAGAGTGGTGGTCTTGCCCGCACCGTTCGGGCCGACGATGCCGTAGAAGCCACCGCGCAGTACCTCGAGGTTCACGCCGTCTACAGCGGTTGTGGAACCGAAGCGCTTGACGAGGTTGTCGAGTACCAGAACGGTGTCGTGGGCGGCCAAGGGGTCGGCCGGGGTTGCCCGGTCGTGCATGAGGGGCCGCGACTCGACGGCGACCGGTAGTACGTCGATCGGTGCAGCTGGCTGCTCGATCGGTTCGGCCAGCTCGATTGGTTCGGCCAGCTCGACTGATTCGGCTGAGGCGGCGTGTTCGGTCGAATCAAGAGGTTCAGTCAGCTCGACGAGTTCGACATGATCTTCGGACGTGTTCGCTGAGGGTGTGCGTACCGCTGGAGTGCGCGGTGAAGGAGTACGCGACGCCGACGTGCCAGCCGCACCGGGCTGACGGGCAGCAGCAGGCTTACGAACGGCAGCGGGTTTGCGAGCTGCCCCTTCGGCAGTGCCTGTGTTCTCCGTAGCGGGCCGAGCCGCGGTGCTCGTTCGTTTCGGAGGAGTCTTCTTCGCGGTCGACGCCGCCCCAGCAGACGATCCCCGGGTAGACGATGCCCCAGCAGACGCCGCCCCGGTGGTTTTCGGGCGGGCAGGAGCCCGACGAACCGGCGGGCGCACTACGCCCGTCTCGCCCTCGACGCCGGGAAGTTCTGACTCTGAGCTCACTGGCTAAACCTATCAATCCCCGAAGAGATACTAACGAACCACTGCCGACCTTGCCCCCTGGCCTCCAGCATGTATATCACAGCACGTGGTGGCTTTGCTGAGCCCTGTCATGCGCTCGGATTACCGCAGCCCGGCACGTACAATTGACCGCTCACAGGCCGTTCTGGAGGGCAGACTGATGGCACGAAAGCAGAAGACAGACGAGAGCGAGCCGGCGGAGCTGAACCCTCGGGTAATCAGAGGCGTCGACCGGGTGCTGAGCATCCATCGCCCGGCGGTTCTGGCACACATCAGGGGGCTGCGTAAGCGCAACCCCGGCGCATCGCCCGACAAACTGATCTCGGCACTCGAGCGGCACTATCTCGCTGCCGTGACGACCGGCGGCGCCGCCGTGGGCGCGACAGCAGCTATTCCGGCCGTCGGTACGGCAGCCTCGCTGGCACTGACCGGGGTCGAGACACTCGGGTTTCTCGAGGCGAGCGCCCTGTTCGCGCAGTCGATCACCGAGGTGCACGGAATCGCGGTCGAGAGCCCCGACCGGGCTCGGGCCCTGGTGATGACACTGCTCATGGGCAGTGGCGGCGCAGACCTGGTGCAGCAGCTCACGCAGCAGGCGGTGGGCACGGCGGTTCCGCGCACGCAGTTCTTCGGCACACTGCTCACGCGAAACCTGCCGCAAGCCGCGGTCGGGCCGGTGGCCGACCAAGTGAAGAAGACGTTTCTGAAGCATTTTCTCGCGTGGACGGGCTCAACCGCTGTAGGCCGTCTGATGCCCTTCGGCATCGGGGCCGTCATCGGTGGTGCGGGCAATCATGTGCTCGGGCGACGGGTCGTGAAGAGTGCGCGCGCAGCATTCGGGCCGGCACCGCTCGAATTTCCGCCCGGACTGGAGCCGACGCTGAGGTTGCCCCGCTCAGGCTCAGGCTCCGAGGCCGCCGCCGGCCGCGGCTCCAGTTCCAGCTCAGACACCACTCCTCCACAGCCGGCGAATATCGAGTAGTTCTCCCGGGGGCGTACTCGCTACTCCCAACCCGCCCGCTCGCGTCAGACCCGACCTCTATGCTGGCGGGCATGGTGAGAGCCGTGAGCCTAGAAGACGCTATGCCCGAGACGGCATACGCCGTGCCGCTGCGCGTCGACCGACGACGCGCTCCGGTGTACGCGCTTGTCAACGTGGGCCACGAACGCATCGTGGGCCTCACCTTCTGCCTGCTCGGTTCGGGCGCGATGAACGTGAGCATCCCGCAGAGCCTCGATGTCGGTGGCGCGGCCGAGGTTCTCATCCGCGGGCACGATCTGGCGCGGCGAACAGTTCTGGTCGTGCGTTGGTTCAGGCCGAGCGGCGAAGAGTACCTGTGGCGGGTGAGCTTCTAGCGGCGGCGGTTGCCGTGTCGGGGGCTGATGCTTTAATGCCTCATGCCTCTAATCGCTCTTCGTCCGTTCTCCGTCTCGCTTCACTGGTGCCTGCCCGAAGCCCTGTGGCACGAAGCGCAGGTCGAACTGCACGACACGCGATCGCCGAGCGGTGCATCCATCGTCTCGTGGAGCATCGACGGTGAGACTCACTCGACGCTACAGCCGGTCGTACGCCTGCGAGTCGAACGTCACGACGGGCCGCGAAACGTCACGGTGACCATCACCGACACTGGGGGTGAGAGCTGGTCGACCGTGTTCCGCTCGGCCGGCCGTGGCCTGGTGTGAACGAACGTCGCCGATCAGTCGAAGTCGACGATCACGGTGTCGGCGGCGCCTTCGATATTGAGATACCCGGCGAGGTAACCGAAGCCCCAGCAGAAGTGGATGAACGGCAGCACGAGCAGAAACCACACCCCTACCCGCAGTGTCTCGCGGGCGGCAACCACAATCGACAATCCGATGACACTCACCACATACGCGACCGGAACGATGAGCAACGCGAACAGCACGAACGAGATCACTGAGGCAACACCGATGGCTCCGGCGACGACGCCGAACAGCCCACCCGCGCCGAGGATGAAGCCGAGAATCGTGGCGAGCACGACAACCGGTGGCAGAGCGAACCGCAACTCACGTGATTCGGGGAAGGAACGCGCGAACTCGCCGCGCCACAACCCCTCTGCGAAGAGCGACCGGGTGAGCGCGAGGGCTTTCGACGGCGGCCTGAACCGGTACATGAGAGAGGGAGTGAACCAGATGGTCTGGCCGGCCGCGCGGAGGCGTGCGTTGAGCTCCCACGACTGGCCGTGGCGAATCTCTTCGTCGTACAGACCCACCTCGATGAACGACCGTCGGCGGATGACATGGGCAGCGGCGACGTGCGAGGGGCCTTCTCCGGCCGCCGACGTGAGCGGGTCACCCGCAAGACCGAGGCGGTGGCGGTAGCCGAAAGCGACGGCACGTTCGAAAGGGGTCTGCCCGACAGGGCGGGCGCGGCCGACCAACGCCGCGGCATCGGTTCTGACCATGGTCTCGACGGCGCGCACGGCGTAGTCGGTGGGCAGTGCGCCGCGCGGGTCGACCCTGATGATGAGTGAGCTGCGGGCGGCGGCGATGGCTTCGTTCAGAGCCACCACCTGCGACACCGAAGTGGTATGCAGCACGGTGAGGCGCGGGTTCGCCGCGGAGAGAGACGTGAGCAGTTCGGCAGTGCCGTCAGTACTCGGCGCGGCCGCGACAACGATGTCGATTGCGAGTGGGTAATTCTGGTCGACGATGCTCTGCACCGCCTGTTCGAGCGTCTCGACGTCGTTTCGCACCGCCAGAATGGCGGTCACGGGAGGCAACGGCGTCGTGCCAGGCGTGGGGTCGGTCATGGGGTCTGCTTGTCTGTCGTGCGCCCGTGGGCCCGGGTTCGCACCGGCCTGCCCATCGCGGCGAATTTGCAACGATGAGCCTAGCAGCAGGCCGCGACGCGGGTTCGCAGATGCTCGCCGCGCCGCGATGCTGCCTAATTGGCCAGCTGGCCGAGGGTCACAGTGACGGTCGTCGACATGGTGCCGCGCAGGTAGGTGACGGTCGCAGAGGCACCTGCCGGCAGTACGCGCACCTGTGCCGTGAGGTCGGTGGCGTCGGTCACGGCGATGTTATTGAAGGCGGTGATGATGTCGCCCTTCGCGAGGCCCGCTGCCGCGGCTGCTCCCCCGCTCGTGACGTCGGCCACAGTGGCGCCGACGACTGAGGCATTGGCTTCGGCTGTCTGGGCGATTGACGCGCCCAGCAGCCCGTGCGTGGCCTTGCCTGTGGCGATGATCTCGTCAGAAATGCGCTTGGCGAAGTTGGCAGGAATGGAGAAGCCGACTCCGATGCTGCCCGACTGGCCACTCGAGCTGCTCGTCGAACCTGCGCTCGCGATGGCGACGTTGATTCCGATGAGCTTGCCTTGGGCATCCAGCAGCGCACCGCCCGAATTGCCGGGGTTGATGGCGGCATCGGTCTGGATGACGGCCAACGAGATGGTGCTGCTGGCCGTCGTGGGCGTCTGGCTCTGGGTACCGCCCTGGCCCGGAATGTCGAAGTTCCAGAAGTCGTAGGGGCTTCCCGTGCTGCTGGGGTCGGGGGTGGCCTGCTCGCCCGAGGTGTTGGGTGCGGCTGACGAGGCGACGGTGATGCTGCGGTTCAGCGCGCTGACGATGCCGTTGGTGACGGTTCCTGACAGGCCGAGCGGTGCGCCGATGGCAATGGCTGTGTCGCCCACATTGAGAGTCGATGAGTCACCGAACTCGATGGGGGTGAGGCCCGACGCGTTCTGCAGTTTGACCACGGCGAGGTCGGCGACCGGGTCGGTGCCCACGACCTTGGCGGCGTAGATCTTGCCGTCGGCCGCGGTGACCGAGATGGTGGGGTTCGCCGTTGCGCCGTCGAGGGTGACCACATGGGTATTCGTGAGAATGTACCCGTCGGCCGAGAGAATGACGCCTGAACCTGTGCCAGAGGTGGTGCTGCCGTCAGTGACGCCGATGGTGACCACTGAAGGTGAGGCCTTCGCGGCGACGGCCGTGATCAGGTTGGCGCTGTTCGGGTTGTTGACGGTGATGGTGGTGGGGCTCGAGGCCTGGTTCGTCGACGTCGAGCCATTGTGGCTGAGTGCCCAGACGCTGATACCGGCTCCGGATGCTCCGCCGATCAGTGCCCCGATCGCCAATGCCGCTACGAGGGCAACGCTGCCCCGGCGTCTGGCGGGCTTGAGCGCGGGCGCGATGGGCTGCCCGTCTGCCCCGTAGAGCACCTGGCCGGCGGCGGGCTGTCCGAACGATCCGTTGCCGTAGTTCGGTTGCTGCGGCTGCTGGCCTGTCACGGGGAGTTGCTGGGGCTGCTGCCCGGCGACGGGGAGTTGCTGAGGCTGACCGGCGACAGGAACTGTGGGGGAGGTCGAGCCGGGGGCGGAAGCGTACTCGCCGTAGCGCGGAGTGCCGGTCGACGGCGAGACGGGGGTAACCCTGTCTCTTATACACATCTATGGCGGGGTGTGGGTGAAAAAAAAAAGGGGGGGGGGGGGGGGGGGGGGGGGGGGGGGGG